>SKWC01000023.1 GCA_007129145.1 Rubritepida sp. | reverse complement strand
TTTATGAAAAATACATTAGGGGCGTTGCACTTTTCATAGGTTCAGCCGGAATGTGCAAGGGATGTTTCTTGATAAGGCGTGGGAGAAAGGATAAATGGTGTGCACGGCGGTGTGAAATTCAGTAAAAAACGATCCACTGACGGTGTTACATGAGAAAGGATGTCATGAGAGGTAAAAAGGAACGTAAAATGAACAAGACTCAGATCATATCGTATTTCGTCTGTTTAATGTCATTGCTTTTGGCCAAAGGTTGTCAAAGTTTTGGCACGGCATCGGATGCGGAACGGCCACGCGTAAATGATGTGACGCGTCAAGCAAAGCCTCTTCTACATCCCGTCGAAGGTAGAAACTGGACATCGCCCTCGACCTGCATGAGGGCGAGGTGCTGGGCATCGCGGGCGTGGCCGGCAATGGTCAGGACGAGCTGTTCGCGGCCCTGTCCGGCGAGCGCACCACCCCGCGCCGGGACCAGATCATGCTGGAGGGCGAGGCCATCGGCCATGCCGGGATCAACGCCCGCCGCCGCAAGGGCGCGGCCTTCGTCCCGGAGGAAAGGCTCGGCCACGCCGCCGCCCCGCGGCTGAAGCTTTCGGACAACGCGCTGCTGGCCGGCCATGCGGCCAATGGCTTCGTGCGCGGCGGCCTGCTGGACCGCGGGCGGATGCTGGGCTGGGTGGATTCCGTCACCCGCGCCTTCGACGTCCGCAAGGGCCCGCGCGACCCCGAGGCGCGGGCGCTGTCGGGCGGCAACCTCCAGAAATTCGTGGTGGGGCGCGAGGTGCTGCGCCGCCCGCGGCTGCTGGTGGTGGCGCAGCCCACCTGGGGGGTGGATGCCGGGGCGGCGGCGCTGATCCGCCAGGCGCTGGTGGATCTGGCGCGCGAGGGCGCCTCGGTGCTCGTGGTCAGCCAGGACCTGGACGAGCTGCTGGAGATCGCGGACCGCATCGCCGTGCTGTTCCATGGCCGGCTTTCCGCCGCGCAGCCGGTGGCGGGCCTCACCCGCGAGGCGATCGGGCTGCTCATGGGCGGAGCCCATCCGGAAGAGGCCGGCGGCGCGCAGCCCGAGGCGGTGGCCTGATGCGCCTCGTTCTCGAACGCCGCGCCGAGACGCCCTGGACGCTCAACCTGCTCTCGCCGCTGCTGGCGGTGGGGCTGACGCTCGCTTCGGCGGTGCTGGTGTTCCTGGCCATGGGCCAGGACCCGTGGCAGGCGCTGTGGGTCTATTTCCTGATGCCCCTGTCGGATTCCTGGGGGCTGCAGGAAGTCGCGGTGAAGGCCACGCCTCTGGTGCTGATCGCGGTCGGTCTGGCGCTGTGCTACCGCTCCAACAACTGCAACATCGGCGCCGAGGGCCAGTTCCTGCTGGGCGCCATCGCCGGCGGCGGGCTGGCGGTGGCGATGCATGGCGCGGATGCCGGGCGCTGGCTGCTTCCGGCGATGCTGGGGGTGGGCGCGCTGGCCGGCGCCGCCTGGGCCATGGTGCCGGCGCTGCTCAAGACGCGGTTCGGCGTGAATGAGATCCTGACCAGCCTGATGCTGGTCTATGTGGCGCAGCTTCTGCTGGACTGGCTGGTGCGCGGCCCCTGGCGCGACCCCGACGGTTTCAACATGCCCCACACCGTGGTGTTCGGCGCCGAGGCCACCGTCCCGCTGCTGCTGGAGGGCGGGCGGCTGAACCTCGGCACGCCCATCATGCTGGCGGTGGTGGTGCTGGGCGCGGTGCTGCTGGGGCGCACGCTGAAGGGCTTCGAGATCACCCTGGTCGGCGAGGCCCCGCGCGCCGCCCGCTTCGCCGGCTTCGACGAGAAGCGCCTGACCTGGACGGTCTTCGCCATCACGGGCGCGCTGGCCGGTCTCGCGGGCGTGTTGGAGGCGGCGGGCACGGTGCGGCAGCTGCAGCCCGACCTCTCGCCGGGCTATGGCTTCACCGCCATCATCGTGGCCTTCCTGGGTCGGCTGAACCCGTTGGGGTGCCTGGTCGCGGGGGTGTTCCTGGCCATCACCTTCATCGGCGGCGAGAACGCGCAGATCATGCTGCAGATGCCGCTCGACGTGACGCGCGTGTTCCAGGGGCTGCTGCTGTTCTACGTGCTGGCCTGCGACACGCTGCTGCTCTACCGGCCGCGGCTGCTGCGCCGGTCGGGCGCCTGAGGCCCCGCGCATGCTCCTGCTCGAAGCCATCCTGCTGACGGTGATCGTCGCCTCCACGCCCCTGCTGCTGGCCGCCATCGGAGAGCTGGTGGTCGAGCGCTCGGGCGTGCTGAACCTGGGCGTCGAGGGAATGATGATCATGGGCGCGGCGGTGGGGATCGTCGCCGCCATCACCACCGGCAGCTCGGCGCTGGGCGTGGCCGCGGCGGTGGCGGCGGGCATGGCAATGGCCGCGATCTTCGGCGCGCTGACACTGGGGCTCGCGGCCAACCAAGTGGCGGCGGGGCTCGCGCTGTCCATCTTCGGCATCGGCCTGTCGGGAGTGGTGGGTGCCGGCTCCGTCGGCGTCCCGCGCGAGGGCATCGGCCAGATCGCGCTGCCCCTGCTGTCGGACATCCCCTTCATCGGGCACGTGCTGTTCCGCCAGGACCCCTTCGTCTATGCCTCCTTCGCGCTGGTGGCGGGCGTGTCCTGGTTCCTGTGGCGCACCCGGGCGGGGCTGGTGCTGCGCGCCTGCGGCGAGAACCCGGCCTCGGCCCATGCGCTGGGCTATCTGGTGTTGCGCATCCGCTTCCTGGCGGTGCTGTTCGGCGGCGCCTGCGCCGGGCTGGCGGGCGCCTATCTGTCGCTGGTGATGACCCCCTTCTGGAGCAGCGGCATGACGGCCGGGCGCGGCTGGATCGCGCTGGCCATCGTGGTCTTCGCCTCCTGGCTGCCGTGGCGCGCGGCGCTGGGGGCCTATCTGTTCGGCGGCGTCACGATCCTGCAGCTGCACGCCCAGGGTGCGGGGGTGCCGCTGCCCACCCAGCTTCTCGCGGCGCTGCCCTACCTCATCACCATCCTCGTGCTCGTGCTGATCATGGCGCTGCGCCGCGGCGGCGGCGGCGGCCCGCAATCCCTCGGAACACCCTTTGTGCCGGACCGCTGATCTGGCATGACGCGTGCTTGCCACGTGAACCACCCGCAACCCCCAGGAGAGCCTGCCTCCATGACCCTGTCCCGCCGCCACCTGATGACCGGCGCCGCCGCCCTGGCCGGCAGCGCCGCCCTGCCCGGCCCCGCTGCCGCGCAGGACCGCGCGAATGTCGGCATGATCCTGATCGGCCCCGTGGGCGATTTCGGCTGGTCGCACATGCATGACCAGGGCCGCCGCCGCATGCTGGAGGTGCTGGGCGACCGCGTGACCTCCAACCTGGTGGAATCCGTGGCACCGCCCGACTTCGACCGCGTCGCGACCCAGCTGATCCGCACCGGCGCGCGGCTGATCTTCACCACCAGCTTCTCCTATTTCGCGCCGACGCAGCGCCTCGCGCCGCGCCATCCGAACGTGTTCTTCGAGAACGCGACCGGCCCCGCCACCCTGCCGAACATGGCCGTCTACAACGCCCGCTTCTATGAGGGGCGCTACGTCCAGGGCGTGATCGCCGCCCGCAAGTCGCGCAGCAAGCAGATCGGCTACGTCGCCACCTTCCCGGTGCCGGAGGTGATCCACGCCATCAACACCGTGATGCGCGGCGCCTGGAGCGTGGATCCGTCCATGCGCATCCGCGTCGTGTGGGTGAACGCCTGGTCCAACCCGGGCCGCGAGGCGGAGGCCGCGCGCGCCCTGATCGACCAGGGCTGCGACGTGCTGTGCAGCCACACCGACGGCCCCGCGCCGCTGCAGCTGGCCGAACAGCGCGGCATCCACGGCTTCGGCCAGGCCTCCGACATGACGCGCTTCGCCCCCAACGCGCATCTCACCAGCAGCGTGAACAGCTGGGGCGATTACTACGCCGCCCGCGCCCGCGCCGTGCTGGAGGGGAACTGGCAGGCCAGCGACACCTGGGGCGGGCTGGGCTCGGGCATGTTCAGCCTGGCCCCCTTCACCAACATGACGCCCGAGCAGGCGAGCGAGGCCGAGCGCATCCGCGACGCGCTGGCGAACGGGACGCTGCATGCCTTCGACGGGCCGATCATCCGCCAGGACGGCACCCCGGTGATCCCGGCCGGGCAGCGTCTGACCGACGACCAGATCCGCGCGATGAACTACTTCTACCAGGGCATCGACGTCGCGATGCCGTGACGCAACGGGCGGCGCCCCCGGCCCGGGGGCGCCGTCCTTCACCGGGAGCCACCTTCGCATGGCCCTGCCCACGCGCTTCTGGCGCGATCTTGCCTGGACCGATTTCGCCAGCCTGCCGCCCGATACCGTGGCGGTGCTGCCGCTGGCCGCCATCGAGCAGCACGGCCCGCACCTGCCCGTCTCGGTGGACGCCGCCATCAACGAGGCGCTGGTGGCGCGCATGCTGGCCCGCCTGCCCCCGGATTTCCCGGCGCTCGTGCTGCCCACCCAGGAAATCGGCTGCTCCGTCGAGCATCTGCGCTACCCCGGCACGCTGACCGCCACACCCGAGACGCTGATCGCGCTCTGGACGGGCATCGGCCATTCGGTCGCGCGGGCGGGGGTGCGGCGGCTGGTGCTGCTGAACAGCCATGGCGGGCAGGTCTCC
>SKWC01000287.1 GCA_007129145.1 Rubritepida sp. | reverse complement strand
CCTCTAACCACGTCGGCGGCTTCCGCGAAATGGCCGCGCGGTCTAGTGAACCTCTCGTCATTTCTCGCGGAAGGAGGCAGCAGCATGGATGAGCAGCGCGAAAGCATGGAGTTCGACGTGCTGATCGTCGGCGCCGGACCCTCGGGCCTGGCCGCCGCCATCCGCCTCAAGCAGCTCGCACCCGACGCAACGGTCTGCGTGGTGGAGAAGGGCGGCGAGGTCGGCGCGCATATCCTCTCGGGTGCGGTGATGGAGCCGCGCGCCCTGGACGAGCTGCTGCCCGACTGGCGCGACGACCCGCCGGCGCTGGCCACCCCCGCCGGCGACGACCGCTTCATGCTGCTGACCGAGACGCGGGCCTTCAAGCTGCCCACGCCGCCGCAGATGAACAACCACGGCAACTACATCGTCAGCCTGGGCAATGTCGCGCGCTGGATGGGCGCGAAGGCCGAGGAACTGGGTGTGGAGATCTATCCCGGCTTCGCCGCCTCGGAGGCCATCATCGAGGATGGCGTGGTCAAGGGCGTGGTCGCCGGCGTCATGGGCATCGGCAAGGACGGCCAGAAGGGCCCCGACTACCAGCCCGGCATGGAGCTGCGCGCGAGCTACACCCTGCTGGCCGAGGGCTGCCGCGGCAGCATCACCAAGAACCTGTTCGACCGCTTCGACCTGCGCGCCGAAGCCCAGCCCCAGACCTATGCCATCGGCATCAAGGAACTCTGGGAGATCCCCAAGGAGAAGCACACCCCGGGCCTGGTGTGGCACAGCACCGGCTGGCCGCTGCCGTCGGACACCTATGGCGGCTCCTGGCTGTACATGCTGGGCGACAACCTGGTCAGCGTGGGCTTCGTGGTGGGGCTCGACTATTCCAACCCCTGGCTCTCGCCCTTCGACGAGTTTCAGCGCTTCAAGCACCACCCCGCGGTGAAGGCCATGCTGGAGGGCGGCAAGCGCATCTCCTATGGCGCGCGGGCGCTGAACGAGGGCGGCTTCCAGTCCATCCCCAAGCTGGTCTTCCCCGGCGGCGCGCTGATCGGCGACACGGCCGGCTTCCTGAACGTGCCCAAGATCAAGGGCACCCACACCGCCATGAAGTCCGGCATGGTGGCGGCCGAGGCGGTGGCGAAGGCGCTCGCGGCCGAGACCCGCCCCGCGCTGCTGGAGGAATACCCGGCGGCCCTGCAGAACTCCTGGCTGTGGGAGGAGCTGAAGGGCGTGCGCAACATCCGCCCCGGCTTCGCGAAGTTCGGCTTCTGGGGCGGCATGATCAACGCCGCCCTCGACACCTACATCCTGCGCGGCAAGGCGCCCTGGACGCTGGCGCACCACAACGACCACGACCGGCTGAAGAAGGCGGCCGACGCGCCGCGCATCGCCTACCCGAAGCCCGATGGCGTGCTCAGCTTCGACCGGCTGTCCTCGGTGTTCCTGTCCAACACCAACCATGAGGAAAACCAGCCCGCGCATCTGGTCCTGCGCGACCCCGGCAAGTGGCTGGGCGAGAACTGGCAGAAATACGCGAGCCCCGAGAGCCGCTACTGCCCCGCCGGCGTCTATGAGGCGGTGGGCGTGGAGGAAGGCCAGCCGGCGCTGGTGATCAACGCGCAGAACTGCGTGCACTGCAAGACCTGCGACATCAAGGACCCGACGCAGAACATCGACTGGCGCACGCCCGAGGGCAGCGGGGGGCCGAACTACCCAGGCGGCATGTGATGTCCCTCGTTGCGCTGCTGCGCCAGGGCATGCTGCTCTCGCTGGGCTGGATCGTCGCCGCCACGCTGGCGCTGTCGCATCACGGCTTCCTCTGGGCGCTGCTGATCCTGGTCATCTGGGCGGCGCTGCTGGTGCGCTTCCAGCGCAGCACGGTCGAGCACGCCCAGGCCATCTCCGCCGCATTGAAGGAGGGGGCGCTGAAGGAGAAGGGGCGGGGATGAACCTGGTCGAGGCGGCGCAGACGCTGGACGGGCTCGGGCTGATGCCCGGCCAGTCGGGCAACCTGTCGGAGCGGCTGGCGCGGGGCTTCCTCATCACCCCCTCGGCGCTGCCCTATGACGCGATGACCGAGGGCGACTTGGTGAAGCTCGACCTCGCGGGCGGGCGGCTGGGCGGGCGGCGCAAGCCTTCTTCCGAATGGCGGCTGCATGCGGCGATCTATGCCGCGCGGCCGGATGCGCTGGCCATCGTGCACACCCATTCGCCGCGCGCCACCGCGCTGGCCTGCGCGCGGCGCGCCATCCCACCCTTCCACTACATGATCGCGCTGGCCGGCGGCGATGACATCCGTTGCTCGGCCTACGCCACCTTCGGCACCCAGGAGCTGGCCGATGCGGCGGTGGCCGCGCTGGAGGGGCGCCGCGCCTGCCTGCTGGCCAACCACGGCGCGGTGGCCATCGGGCGCAACCTGCGCGAGGCGCTGACCCTCGCGCGCGAGGTCGAGAACCTCGCCTCGCTCTACCTCGACATGCTGGCCGCGCGGGTGGACCCCGTGCCGCTCTCGGAGGCCGAGATGGCGGCGGTGCGGGCGCGTTTCGAGCAGCACGGGCAGGGGGGGCTGCGCATCGGCTTCGCGGGCCAGCCGCTGGCGCTGGGTGGGCCGGGCTGAACTGCGGCTTCCCGGCAACACTGTGGCGTTTCGGCGCTGATGGCGCATCCTGCCGCGTGTTGCGCCGCCGCATTCTGCTAAAAGCACCCCATGGCCCTTCGCCGCACCTCCTGGATGACCGCCTTGCTGGCGGTGTCGCTGCTGGCCGGCTGCGCGGGTGGCGTGGGCGGCGATGCGGCCGACGGCCCGGTAATTCCCGGGCTCTCCGCGCGCCCGATCCCGCCGGCCAGCCCCTTCGGCCAGTATCTGGTTGGCCGCTTCGCCCGCGAGGCGCAGGACACCGCCATGGCGGCGGATGCCATGCTGGCCGCCGCGCGCACCCTGCCCGAGCAGCGCGCCTTCCAGCAGGAAGCCTTCATGGCCGCGCTGCTGGACGGCAGGCCCGAGGCGCTGGCGCTGGCCGCGCAATGGCCCGAGGGGCTGGCGGCGCAGCTTGTCCTGTTCGGCGCCGATCTTTCGGAAGGCCGCTGGGAACGCGCCGAGGGGCGGGTGCGGGACATGCTGAACCCCGGGCCGGTGCAGGTGCTGCTGCCGGTGCTGACCGCCTGGACCATCGCCGGCTCGGGCCGCACCGATGCGGCGCTCGCGCATCTGCGCCCCTTCGCCGAGCAGGGCCGGCTGCGCGCCCTGAACGCGCTGCATGCCGCGCTGATCGCCGATGCTTCGGCCCGCCCGGTGGAAGCCGTGCGCTTCCTGCGCATCGCGCTGGCCGACCAGCCCGACCCCACCGCGCGCTTCCTGCTGCTCGCGGCGGGGGTGCTGCACCGCGCCGGCGAGACGGCGGCGGCGGTGGGCCTTCTCGACGGGCTGAACGGCAGCAGCGACGACTTCGCCCTGGCCGCGCTGGGCCCGGCCCGCCGGACCGTGCTGGAGCAGCGCGCCATCCGCGAGCCCGCCGATGGCGTGGCCGAGGCTTATGTGGCGCTTGGCTCGGCGCTGACCGCGCATGGGCTGCAGGAATTCTCGACCATGCTGACCCGCCTCGCGCTGCGGCTGCGCCCGGGCTTCACCCCCGCGCTGCTGCTGCTGGCCGAGAATCTGGGCGAGGCGGGGCAGGCCGAAGCCGGGCTGCGGCTGCTTGATTCCGTGCCGACCGACGACCCGCTGGCCGGCGCGGTGGCGCTGCGCCGGGCCATGCTGCTGGATCGCGACGAGCGCGTGGCCGAAGCCGCCGCCCTGCTGGGCGACCTTGCCGAGGCGCTGCCCGGCCAGCCTCAGCCGCTGCTGCGCCTGGGCGACATGCAGCGCCGCCGCGGCCGCTTCACCGAGGCGGTGCGGGCCTATGACGCCGCCATCGCCCGCCTGCCCGAGCCCGGCCCCGGGGCCTGGATGCTGTTCCATGCGCGTGGCCTGGCGCGGCAGGGCACCCAGGACATGGCCGGGGCCGAGCGCGACTGGCTGCGCGCCCTCGACCTCTCGCCCGACCAGCCGGAGGTGCTGAACGAGCTCGGCTTCTTCTGGGCCGATCGTGGCGAGCGGCTGGGCCGCGCGCAGGAAATACTGGAGCGCGCCGTCGGCCTGCGCCCGGATGAGCCGCGCTTCCTCGACAGCCTGGGCTGGGTGCTGTTCCAGCGCGGCGACCTGGAGGGCGCGCTGCTCTGGCTGGAGCGCGCGGTCGAACTGGCGCCGCGCGACGCCACGATCAACGAGCATCTGGGCGATGTGTATTGGGCCGCCGGGCGCCGGGACGAGGCGCGCTTCCAGTGGCAGCACGCGCTGGCCATGGAGCCGGAGCCGGCGAAGGCTGCGCGGCTGGCGCGCAAGCTGGCCGAGGGCCCGCCTCCGCCCGCCCTGCCGCGTTCGGCGCGGCGCTGAGCGCGCCGCAATGGCCACCCTGCATGAGGCCGCCCCGGCCAAGGTGAACCTCTACCTCCATGTCACCGGCCGCCGCGCCGACGGCTACCACCTGCTGGACAGCCTGGCCGTCTTTGGCCCGGTGGGCGACCGGCTGGACGCGGCGCCGGCCTGGGGGCTGAGCCTGGCCCTGGAGGGACCGCAGGCGGCGGGGCTGGCGAATGAGCCCGACAATCTGATGCTGCGCGCCGCCCGCGCCCT
>SKWC01000127.1 GCA_007129145.1 Rubritepida sp. | reverse complement strand
GGCGAGGCCGCCGTGCCCGAGGCCGCCACGCGCGGCCCGGCGCGGCGCATCGCCGTCGATAACGCGCGGCTGATCGGCTATGTCAGCGCACGCGGCGTGTCGCTCAACGAGCTGGTGCTGCGCGACTACCGCGAGACGGTCGATCCCGATTCGCCGCTGGTCACGCTGCTCTCGCCGCGCCAGACGCCGCGGGGCTATTTCGCACAATGGGGCTGGAGCGCAGTGGATGGCAGCACCCGCGTGCCCGACGCCGAGACCGACTGGCAGGTCAGCGGCGGCACGCTGCGCCCCGGCAGCCCGCTGACCTTCACCTGGGACAATGGCGAGGGCCAGATCTTCCAGGTGGTGATGACGGTGGACGAGAACTTCATGTTCGAGATCCGCCAGAGCGTGCGCAACCTCTCGGCCCAGACGGTGGTGGTGCTGCCCTGGGCGCGGGTGCGGCGCGAATACACGCCGCCGAACCAGGGCTTCTTCATCCTGCATGAGGGTTTCACCGCCGTGCAGGACGGCCGCCTGACCGAGCTGACGCTGAGCGACGCCCGCGACGAGGCGCAGCGCCGGCGTGGCCAAGGTCCGGCCTGGAACGCCGAGGCCACGGAGGGCTGGGTCGGCATTTCCGACAAATACTGGCTGACGGCGCTGACGCGCCTCGATGCCGGTGAGCGCGTGCGCAGCGCCATGCGCCATGTCTCGGAGAATGGTCAGGATCGCTGGCAGATCGACATCGCGCCGGCGCAGCCGCAGATCATCGCGGCCCGGCAATCCGCCGATTTCGGCAGCCGCCTGTTCGCGGGGGCGAAGGAGGTGCGGCTGCTGGACGACTACCGCGACCGGCTGGGCATCCAGGACTTCGACAAGGCGATCGACTTCGGCTGGTTCTACTTCATCACCAAGCCGTTCTTCTACGCGCTGGACTGGCTGTTCTGGCTGACCGGCAACTTCGGCGTGGCGATCCTGCTGTTCACCCTCGGGCTGAAGATCCTGTTCTTCCCGCTGGCGAACAAGGCTTACAAATCCATGAGCCGCATGCGGCTGGTGGCGCCGAAGATGCAGGAAATCCGCGAGCGCTACAAAGACGACCCGCAGAAGATGCAGGCCGAGATGATGGCCCTCTACAAGAGCGAGAAGATCAACCCGGCCTCGGGCTGCCTGCCCATCCTGGTGCAGATCCCGGTCTTCTTCGCGCTGTACAAGGTGCTGTTCGTCACGATCGAGATGCGGCACGCGCCCTTCTTCGGCTGGATCCAGGACCTCTCGGCCATGGATCCGACGAATGTGTTCAACCTGTTCGGCCTCATCCCCTGGGATCCGCCGCTGTTCCTGCACCTGCCGGTCTGGGCGATCCTGATGGGTGCCACGATGTTCCTGCAGCAGCGGCTGAACCCGCAGCCGCCCGACCCGATCCAGCAGAAGATCTTCGCCTGGCTGCCGGTGATCTTCACCTTCATGCTGGCCAGCTTCCCGGCCGGGCTCGTGATCTACTGGACCTGGAACAACCTGCTCTCGATCGCGCAGCAGTGGTACATCATGCGCATTGACGCCCGCGCCCAGGCGCTGAAGTCGGCCGCCCAGGGCGGCAAGGGCAGCCTGCCCCCGCCCAGCCCCGGTACCGGCGGCTGGACCGGCAAAGGCGGCGGGAAATCCTCGAAGCCGGACGATCCCTCGGGGAAGGCATGAGCGGCGGCGCCCCCGCGCTTCCCGCCGGCGGGCTGAGCGAGGCGCGCGACGAGGCCGAGCGCGAGGCGCTGATCGAGGCGGGGCGGCTCCTCTTCGCCCGCCCCTGGGACTTCATCACCGCCGCCCAGCGCCTGGACCACCTGCCGGCCGCGGAGGGCGTCGAGGTCGCGCTGGCCGGGCGCTCCAATGTCGGCAAATCCTCGCTGATGAACGCGCTGACGGGGCGGCGGTCGCTGGCGCGGGTCTCCAACACGCCCGGCCGCACGCAGCAGCTGAACTTCTTCTCGGCGGGCAGCGGCCTGTTCCTGGTGGACATGCCCGGCTACGGCTTCGCCCGCGCCGCCAAGGCGGTGAAGGAGGATTGGCAGGGGCTGATGTTCGACTACCTGCGCGGGCGGCCGAACCTGCGCCGCGTGCTGCTGCTGATGGATGCGCGGGTGGAGACGAAGCCTTCCGACACCGCGGTGATGGAGCTGCTGGACAAGGCGGCGGTGCCCTTCCAGCTCGTGCTGACCAAGACCGATTCGGTGAAGCCCGGCGCCCTGGCCCGCCGCCGCGCCGAGGTCGAGGGCCTGGCGCGCACCCATCCGGCGGGGCATCCGCTGGTGCTGGTCACCAGCAGCGAGACCGGCGCGGGCATCGCCGAGCTTCGCGCGGAACTCGCCGCCCTCGCCCCGGCTTGACGCCCTGCTCTCGCCGCCGGATAGGGCGCCCCCAAGGTTGAAGGAATGCCCGCATGGCCGATGACGCCCTGACCCAGATGCAGACGATGATCGGGTCCCTGCCCTATCTGAAGCGCTATGACGACCAGATCGTGGTGGTGAAGTACGGCGGCCATGCCATGGGCGAGGAGGACGCCGCCGACCGCTTCGGCCGCGACATCGCCCTGCTGGAGCAGGTGGGCGTGAACCCCGTGGTGGTCCATGGCGGCGGGCCGCAGATCAACGCCATGCTCTCGCGGCTGGGGGTGAAATCCACCTTCGTGCAGGGGCTGCGCGTGACCGATGCCCAGATGGTCGAGGTCGTCGAGATGGTCCTGGCCGGGACCGTCAACAAGCAGCTGGCCAGCGCCATCACGCGGGCGGGCTGCATCGCGGTGGGCATTTCGGGCAAGGATGGCGGGCTGATCCGCGCCCGCAAGGCGACGCGCACGGTGAAGGACCCGGGCTCGAACATCGAGCAGGTGCTGGACCTCGGCCTGGTGGGTGAGCCCGAGAGCGTGGACACCCGCGTGCTGGACCTGCTGATCGATGCGGCGATCGTGCCGGTGGTGGCGCCGGTGGGGGTGGGCCCGGACGGGCAGACCTACAACATCAACGCCGACACCGTCTCGGGCGCCATCGCCGGCGCGCTGAAGGCCGAGCGCATGCTGATGCTGACCGATGTGGCCGGCGTGCTGGACGCGCAGAAGAACTTCATCCCCGAGATGACGGTGGCCGAGGCGCGCGCGGGCATCGCCGCGGGCTGGATCGCGGGCGGGATGATCCCAAAGGTCGAGACCTGCATCCACGCCGTCGAGCAGGGCGTGAAGGGTGCCGTGATCCTCGACGGCCGCGAGCCGCATGCGGTGCTGCGCGAGTTGTTCACCGACAGCGGCGCGGGGACGCTGATCCGGCCCTGACCGGTGCCCGCGGCGGCCGGCGCCCTCAGGCGGGGCGCGGGCCGTTCATCCGCCACAGGGTGAGGTTCAGGAATCCCGCGAACCCCACCCAGGCCAGGTAGGGCAGGAACAGCAGCGCCGCCAGCGGGCTGATTGGCAGGAACAGCGCGATGCACAGCGCGATGGACAGCCACAGCGCGATGAGTTCGTAGAAGGCGAGGTCCGGGCGCTTCATGCCGAAGAACAGCCAGGACCAGCCGAAGTTGAGCACCAGCTGAAGGCCATAGGCCACCATGGCCGCGCCGAAGCCGACCTCGCGCCAGACCAGCCAGCCGGCCACGGCGATGGCGCAGAACAGCACCCCCCAGGCCGGGCCGAACAGCCAGTTGGGCGGGCACCAGCGGGGCTTGCGCAACTCCGCATACCAGGCGCCCGGCGTGAAGATGGCGCCCGACAGCGCGGTGGCGAAGCACGCCCCGAAGAAGCCCAGCAGGGGCAGCCATTCGCTCATGCGTCACCCGTCCCCGTTGGCCAGCCCATGGTGATCGCCTCCTGAAGCTTCAGCGCCTGCACCGTCAGCGCCACGTCATGCACGCGCAGGATATGCGCGCCGCGCCGCGCCGTCTCCAGCGCCGCCGCGAGGCTGCCAGCCTGGCGCTGCCCCGCCTCGGCGACCCCGGTCACCCGGCCGATGAAGCCCTTGCGCGACGCCCCCACCAATATGGTGCAACCAAGCCCGGCCAGAAGCGGCAGGCGCGCGATCAGTTCCAGATTATCGCGCACGCGCTTGCCGAAGCCGATGCCCGGGTCCAGCGCGATGCGCGCGCGCGGGATGCCCGCTTCCTCGCAGGCGCGCAGCCGGCCCGCGAGGTATTCCGCAACTTCCAGCGCCACATCCGAATAGTGGACGTCCTGCTGCATGGTGCGCGGATCCAGCGTGCGCGCATGCATCAGCACCACCGGGCAGCCGGCGGAGGCCACGGTGCGCAGCGACGCCGGGTCGAAGCCCAGCGCGCTGACATCATTCACCATGCGCGCCCCGGCATCGAGGGCGGCGCGCATGGTGGCGGCGTGGCGGGTGTCCACGCTGACCGGCGCGAGGCGTGCCAGCGCGCGGATCACGGGCAGGATTCGCGCCTGCTCGCGCTCGGGCGAGACGGGGGCGGCGCCCGGCCGGGTGCTCTCGCCGCCGATGTCGAGGATGTCCGCGCCATCGGCCAGCATGGCCTCGCCCTGGGCGACGGCCGCGGCATGGGCCGCGCCCAGCCCATCGCCCGAGAAGCTGTCGGGCGTGCAGTTCACGATGCCCATCACCAGCGGCCGGCCGGCGTGGCGCGGCAGGCCGGCGAAGGGCGGTGGGGCGGCAAGGATTTCGGGCGGGGCCGCGG
>SKWC01000378.1 GCA_007129145.1 Rubritepida sp. | reverse complement strand
TCGTGCGCGGCGATCGCGGCGTCTATGCGGCGGGCAGCGGCGTGGCGCGGCTGCTGGGCGATGTGCGCATCACCCGCGGCGGCAACCAGATCAATGGCGAGGAGGCGGTGGTGAACCTCAACACCGGCGTCTCGCGGCTGCTGGGCGGCGCGGGGCAGCGGGTGCAGGGCCTCGTCATGCCCAACAGCGAGGCGCCCGCGCCCGGCGGCCCCGGCCGATGAGCCGGCCGAACCTCACGGCGGTGGAGGGGGGCGGCGGGCTGGTCGCCACGGGCCTGGGCAAGCGCTATCGCGGCCGGCCGGTGGTGCGCGGCGTCTCCCTGAACCTGCGCCGCGGCGAGGCGGTGGGGTTGCTCGGCCCCAATGGCGCGGGCAAGACCACGACCTTCTACATGATCACCGGCCTGATCCGCCCCGATGAGGGCACGGTGTCCATGGACGGCGCCGATGTGACCGGCCTGCCCATGTACCGCCGCGCGCGGCTGGGCCTCGGCTACCTGCCGCAGGAGGCCTCGATCTTCCGCGGCCTGTCGGTCGAGGACAACATCCGCGCCGCGCTGGAGGTCGTGGAGCCCAAATGGGACCGCCGCGAGCAGATGCTGGACAACCTGCTGGCGGAATTCGGCATAAGCCACCTGCGCCGCTCGCCCTCCCTGGCGCTGTCCGGCGGCGAGCGCCGCCGCTGCGAGATCGCCCGCGCGCTGGCCACCCACCCCGCCTACATCCTGCTGGACGAGCCGCTGGCCGGCATCGACCCCATCGCGGTGGCCGAGATCCGCGACTTGGTGAAGCATCTGAAGGACCGCGGGATCGGGGTGCTGATCACCGACCACAACGTCCGCGAGACGCTCGAGATCATCGACCGCGCCTACATCATGCATGACGGCCAGGTGCTGATGGAGGGCCGCCCGCGCGAGATCGTGGCCCATGAGGGCGTGCGCCGCGTCTATCTGGGCGAGAAGTTCAGCCTTTGATCCCGCCGCGGATGGTCTGATCCCGCGCCATGCTCGCCCCGCGCCTGGACCTCCGGCAATCCCAGTCCCTGGTGATGACGCCGCAGCTGCGGCAGGCGATCAAGCTGCTGCACGCCTCCAACCAGGAAGTCACCGCCTTCGTCGAGGAGGAACTCGCGCGCAACCCGCTGCTGGAGCGCGAGGAGGGCACGCGCGCGGTGGCCGAGGCGCCGCCGCCGGCCGATGCCGCCGAGGCCGCGGGCTCGGGCGTGCTGCATGAGGCGCCGCTGGACGCGGACTACGCCAATGTGGTGGACACCGGCGAGCCCTTCCGCATCGGCGCGGGAAGCGGGGGGCGCGCCGACTTCTCGGATGATCTCTCGGGCATCGAGGAGATGGCGGCCGCCGCCCCCAACCTGCGCGAGCGCCTGGCGGAGCAGCTGCGCCTCGCCTTTCCCGGGCCGCGGGAGCGCGCCATCGGCGCGGCGCTGCTGGTGCTGGTCGAGCCGAGCGGACGGCTGCCGCATGAGCCCGCGGCGCTGGCGGCGCGGCTGGGCTGCGCGCCAGATGTGCTGGAGGCGGTGCGCCGCGCCATGCAGCGCTTCGAGCCGGTGGGGATGTTCTGCCGCGACCTGCGCGAATGCCTGGCGGTGCAGCTGGATGAGGCGGGGCGGCTCGATCCCTACATGGTCCGGCTGCTGGACAACCTGCCGCTGCTGGCGGCGCGCGACACGCGCGGGCTGATGTCCGCCTGCGGGGTGGATGCCGAGGACCTGGCCGGGATGGTGGCGGAACTGCGCCGCCTGGACCCCAAGCCGGGGGCGGCGGGCGGCGAGGATGTGCTGCGCCCCATCCTGCCCGATGTGCTGATGCACCCCGCTCCGGATGGCGGCTGGGTGCTGGAGCTGAACCCCGACACCCTGCCGCGCGTGCTGGTCAACCGCGGCTTCGCCGCCCGCGCGCATGTCGGGCTGCGCGACCGCGAGGCGCGCGCCTTCCTGGCCGAACAGCTCCAATCCGCGAACTGGCTGGTCAAGAGCCTGGAGCAGCGCGCCAACACCATCATGAAGGTGGCCAGCGAGATCGTGCGCCGCCAGCAGGATTTCTTCCGCCACGGCGTCGAGCACCTGCGCCCCCTGATCCTGCGCGACGTGGCCGAGGAGGTGGAGATGCACGAGAGCACCGTCAGCCGCGTCACGGCCAACAAATACATCGCCACCCCGCGCGGCGTGCTGGAGCTGAAATATTTCTTCACCACCGCTATCTCGGGCACGCGCGGCGCCGAGGCGGTCAGCGCCGAGGCGGTGCGCCACCGCATCCGCGGCATGATCATGGCCGAGACCGCCGAGGCGGTGCTCTCGGACGACGCCATCGTGTTGCGGCTGCGTGAAGAAGGCGTGGACATCGCGCGCCGGACCGTGGCCAAATACCGCGAAGCGATGCGCATACCATCCTCGGTGCAGCGCAGGCGCGACAAGGCCGTCACGGCCTGAGGGCTTCCCGCTCCCGGCCGGATGAGGGCCGGAGCATGAGTGGGGAAGTCACACAGATGCACATCACTGTCGCCGGCAAGCAGGTTGCCACCTCGGATGCGCTGCGCGTGCATGTCGAGGACGGTCTGCACACCATCACGGCGAAGTATTTCGACCACGCCATCGAGGCGCGGGTCACCTTCCACAAGGAGGCGAAGGGCAGCCAGGGCGGGCATTTCGCCTGCGACATCAACCTGCACGCCGGGCGCGGCCTGACCCTGCGCGGCGAGGGCCATGGGGCGGATGCGCAGCGCGCCTTCGACGTGGCGGCCGAGCATGTGGCCAAGCGCCTGCGCCGCTACCGCCGCCGCATGAACGAGCACGCCCGCGCCGAGGCCGCGGAGCGCCAGCAGGCCGAGATGGCGCGGCAGTACATGGTCCGCGCCGAGGAGGACACCGAGGAGGAGGCCACGACCATCACCGGCCCCGAGCACCCCGCGGTGGTGGCCGAGCCCGCGACGGAGCTGCACATGCTGAGCGTGGGCGAGGCGACGATGCGCCTCGATCTTTCCGGCGCGCCGGTGCTGGTGTTCCGCAACAGCGGCAGCCGCAGCATCAACGTGGTCTACCGCCGCCAGGACGGCCACATCGGCTGGATCGACCCCGGCTGAGCCTTACTCCGCCCGGCCGGGGCTGCGCGGCGGCGTCAGGCCGCCGCGCGGGGGTATTGCAGCACCAGCAGCTCACCGCCCTCGGGGCCGGCCTCGGCCATGAGGGGCTCCTCGTCGGAGGAGACGAACAGGCTGCTCAGCCGCTCCAGCGCCTTGCCGCCATGCATGATGGTGCCGGCGGCGACGATCATGGACTGTCCGCTGCCCTCGGCCGGGTCGGGTGCCGCGATGCGCCCGCCGGGCGGGATGCGCAGCATGAAGATGCCCAGCCCGTCCTGCTCATGCATCACCGCCTCGCACACCGCCTCGGTGCGGGCGCTGAGCGCCTCGGGGGTGCTGGGGTGCACGGGATCGGCCAGGACATAGCGCTTGGGGCCGCGCGCCATGCGCTCCTTCGCGGCGGGCAGGAATTGCGCGCCGGTGGAATCCGCGCTGGCGCGCAGCGTGAAGTATTTCAGCCCCTGCGGCCCCGGCGTGATCGGGCCGTAGCCGGTGCAGGCGCCGGCGAAATGCGCCATGATCGGGCCGACATCATGCCGGCCGATCTGCCCGCCGCCATCCACCACCACCTGGAACTGGTCCACGAAGTGGAAATGCGGGTGCACGATGGCGTTCGGCTCCTGCTCGACCAGGAAGGCCTGGGGCGGGCGCACCTCCCCGGGCGAGGGCGGGTCGTAGGTGACGGTGCTCACCTGGGTCGGATCCACCGAGGCCGAGGATTTCGGCGAGGGCGGCGGGCCGAAGTAATCGGTGCGCCACAGCAACCCGCCCTCCGGCGCGACGCGCGAGAAGCGGGTGGGGGCGGCGGCACTGCTGGACGTCGCGTAGATCATCGTTTTCCTCCCGAAGCCTGGCGCTGTTGCGGCGGGCGTCATCCGCGTCCATGATGCGCGAAGAAAGGGCGGCGCACAACTGACCGCCGGCTTGGAGGAAACCATGAAAATACTTGAAGAACCCGGCATGGCCCGGATTGCGCGGCGTTCTTTTCTGTCAGCGCCGGCCGTGCTTCTGGCCACCGGCGCGGCGGCGCAGGAATGGCCGACGCGGCCGATCCGCATCGTGGTCGGCTTCCCCGCGGGCGTGGCCACCGATGTGGTGATCCGCCTGCTGTCGGCCCGCATGACCGAGCGCCGGGGCTGGCAGTTCGTGGTGGACAACCGCCCAGGCCAGGGGGGCAGCCTGGGTGCCGCGCATGCCGCGCAGCAGGCGCCCGACGGCTACACCCTGCTGATGACGGCCACCGCGCCGCTGGCGACCAACCCGAACCTCTATGCCAATGTCGGCTATGACAGCGCGCGGGACTTCGCGCCGATCACGCTGATCGCGAACCTGCCCTTCGTGCTGGCCACCCGGCCCGACCTGCCGCCCACCACCATCCAGGAATTCATCGCCTACATGCGCGAGCGCCCTGGCCAGCTCAATTTCGGCTCCTCCGGCAATGGCACCACCTCGCATCTGATCGCGATGATGTTCGCGCGTGCGGCGGGCGGGCTGCAGTTCACCCACATCCCCTATCGCGGCAGCCCCGCGGCCTTCACCGACCTCTCGGGCGGGCGGCTCGACTTCATGTTCGACACCGAGGTCTTCCT
>SKWC01000243.1 GCA_007129145.1 Rubritepida sp. | reverse complement strand
TGGGCACGCAACCGGGCGCCGACGCCACGCCGCCCGCGACACCCCCCGACGCCACGCCACCCGCGCCGCCGCCCCCGCAGGTGACGCCGCCCACCGCCGAGGCCCCCCAGGCCGAAGCGCCCCGCGGCTTCTTCGGCCGGCTCAAGGCTGGGCTCGCGCGTTCCACCGAACGCCTGACCCAGTCGCTGAGCGGCGTCTTCACCCGCCGCAAGCTGGACGAGGCGGCGCTGGAGGAGCTCGAGGACACGCTGATCACCGCCGACCTCGGCGTCGCGGCCGCGCAGCGCATCGTGGAGGGCTTCCGCCGCACCCGCTTCGGCCGAGAGGTGGGCGAGGAGGAGATCCGCGCCGCGCTCGCCGAGGAGATCGCCGCCATTCTCGCCCCCGTGGCGCAGCCGCTGGAGATCACGCCCGCCCATGCGCCGCATGTGGTGCTGGTGGTGGGGGTGAACGGCACCGGCAAGACCACCACCATCGCCAAGCTGGCCGAGCAGTACCGCGCCCAGGGCCTCAAGACCTGGATGGTGGCGGGCGACACCTTCCGGGCCGCGGCGGTCGAGCAGCTCCAGGTCTGGGGCGAGCGCACGGGCGCGCATGTGGTGGCCCCCGCGAAGCCCGGCGCCGATGCCGCGGGCCTCGCCTTCGACGGGCTGAACGCGGCGCGTGAGGCGGGGGTGGATGTGCTGCTGGTGGACACGGCGGGGCGGCTGCACAACAAGACCGCCCTGATGGAGGAGCTGCGCAAGGTGGTGCGCGTGCTGCAGCGCCAGGATGCGGCGGTGCCGCATTCCACCCTGCTGGTGCTGGACGCCACCACCGGCCAGAACGCCGTCAGCCAGGTGCGGGTGTTCAAGGAGATGGTGGACGTGACGGGGCTGGTGGTCACCAAGCTGGACGGCAGCGCCAAGGGCGGCGTGGTGGTGGCGCTGGCTCAGGAATTCGGCCTGCCGGTCCATGCGGTGGGCGTGGGCGAGACGGCGGCCGATCTGCGTCCCTTCGACGCGCGGGAATTCTCGCGCAGCCTGGTGGGGCTGGGTTGACCAGCCCCACGCGAAGGCCTCAGCGCGTGGGAACCGGCGGGTCCTGGCTGTAGTCGTAGAAGCCCTTGCCGGTCTTGCGGCCGAGCCAGCCGGCCTCGACATATTTCACCAGCAGCGGGCAGGGCCGGTACTTGCTGTCCGACAGCCCGTCATACAGCACATGCATGATGGACAGGCAGGTATCGAGGCCGATGAAATCCGCAAGCTCCAGCGGCCCCATCGGGTGGTTGGCGCCCAGCTTCATCGCGGTGTCGATGGAGCGGATGTCGCCCACGCTCTCATACAGGGCGTAGACCGCCTCGTTGATCATCGGCACCAGCATGCGGTTCACGATGAAGGCGGGGAAATCCTCGCTGGTGGCGGTCTGCTTGCCCAGCTTCTTCGCCAGCGCATCCACCGCGCGGTAGGTCGGGTCGTCGGTGGCGATGCCGCGGATGATCTCGACCAGCTTCATGACCGGCACCGGGTTCATGAAGTGCATGCCGATGAACTTCTCGGGCCGGTCGGTGGCCGCGCCCAGCCGCGTGATCGAGATGGAGGAGGTGTTGGAGGCCACCATCGCACCCGGCTTGAGGTGCGGGCAGAGCGCCTTGAACACCTCGATCTTCACCGCCTCGCGCTCGGTGGCGGCCTCGACCACGAAATCCGTGTCCGCGAACAGCGCAAAGTCGGTGCCGGTGGTGATGCGCCCCAGCGCCTCGTCGCGCTGCTCCTCGCTGATGAGGCGGCGGTTGATCTGCCGCTCCAGGTTGCGCCCGATTGTGCCCATGGCGCGGTCCAGCGCCTTGGGATCGATGTCCACGAGGGTGACCGGCAGCCCGGCGAGCGCGCAGACATGGGCGATGCCATTGCCCATCTGCCCCGCCCCCACGATGCCGACCGAGGCGATTTCCGGCGCCGGCCCCGGGCCGGGTTCGATGCGGGCGGCGAGGCTGATGGACATGGCGCTCAGCCCTTCGCGAGTTCGGATTCGAGCTCGGGCAGCGCCTTGAATAGATCCGCCACCAGCCCGTAGTCGGCCACCTGGAAGATCGGCGCTTCCTCGTCCTTGTTGATGGCGACGATGAACTTGCTGTCCTTCATCCCCGCCAGGTGCTGGATGGCGCCCGAGATGCCCACCGCGATGTAGAGCTCCGGCGCCACGATCTTGCCGGTCTGGCCCACCTGGTGGTCATTGGGCGCATAGCCCGCATCCACCGCGGCGCGCGAGGCGCCGACGGCCGCGCCCAGCTTGTCCGCGATGCCCTCGATCAGGTGGAAGTTCTCGGACGAGCCCATGGCTCGGCCGCCCGAGACGACCACGCGCGCGGCGGTCAGTTCGGGCCGCTCGCTCTTCTGCACCTCGGCGCCGACGAAGCTGGACTTGCCGGGGTCGGCGGCGGCGGCCACCGCCTCGATGGCGGCGGCGCCGCCGGTGGCGGCAACGGGGTCGAAGCTGGCGGCGCGGATGGTCATGACCTTCTTCGCGTCGCTGGACTTCACGGTCGCCAGCGCGTTGCCGGCATAGATCGGCCGGATGAAGGTGTCGGCGTCCACCACGCCCGAGACATCGCTGATCGGCTGCACATCGAGCAGCGCCGCCACGCGCGGCATGACGTTCTTGCCCGCCGCCGAGGCCGGGGCGATCAGCGCGTCATAGCCGGGTGCCAGGCCCACCAGCAGCGCCGCCACCGGCTCGGCCAGGCGGTGCGCGTAGAGCGCGTCCTCGGCCAGCAGCACCTTGGCGACACCGGGCAGGGCGGCGGCGGATTGCGCCGCGGCGGCCGCGCCCTCGCCCAGCACCAGCACATGCACCTCGCCCAGCTGGCCCGCGGCCGCGACGGCCGAGCGGGTGGGCTGGGAGACGACCGACCCGTCGTGGTCGGCGAGCAGGAGAACCGCCATCTTCAGATCACCTTCGCTTCGTTGCGCAGCTTCTCGACCAGCTCCTGCACGGAGCCCACCTTCACGCCGGCCTGGCGCTTGGGCGGCTCCTCCACGCGCAGCACGGTCAGCCGCGGGGTCGGGTCCACGCCGAGGTCGGCGGGCTTGATGGTCTCGATGGGCTTCTTGCGCGCCTTCATGATGTTGGGCAGCGAGGCGTAACGCGGCTCGTTCAGCCGCAGATCCGCCGTCACCACCGCCGGAAGGCTCAGCTTCACCGTCTCGAGCCCGCCGTCCACCTCGCGCGTCACGGTGGCGCTGCCATCGGCGATCTCGACCTTGGAGGCGAAGGTGCCCTGCGCCCAGCCCAGCAGCGCGGCCAGCATCTGGCCGGTGGCGTTCATGTCGTCGTCGATGGCCTGCTTGCCCATGACCACCAGCTCCGGGCCTTCCTTCTCGACCAGGGCCTTCAGGATCTTGGCGACCGCGATGGGCTCCAGCACGCCGTCATGCTCGACCAGGATGCCGCGGTCGGCCCCCATGGCGAGTGCCGTGCGGATCTGCTCCTGCGCGGCGGTGGGGCCGGCAGAGACGGCGATGATCTCGGTGGCGACGCCCTTCTCCTTGAGGCGGACGGCTTCCTCGACCGCGATCTCGTCGAAGGGGTTCATGGACATCTTGACGTTGGCCGTCTCGACGCCGGTGTTGTCGGCCTTCACGCGGACCTTGACGTTGTAATCCACCACCCGCTTGACGGGGACCAGGAGCTTCATGGGGTGTGGCGCCTTCTTTGCTGCACTGCCGTGATTTGGGCGGGAACCTAGCCACCGCCACACCAGAGGGCAAGCCGGTGGGGGCAAGCCGGGTGCCGGCCTCACTGCTCCTTGTAGCGGTAGCCGATGCCGTAGAGCGTCTCGATCTGGGCGAAGCCGTCATCCACCGTGCGGAACTTCTTGCGCACCCGCTTCACATGGCTGTCGATGGTGCGGTCATCCACATAGATATTCTCGCCATAGGCCGCGTCGATCAGCTGGTCGCGGTTCTTCACGATGCCCGGGCGCAGCGCCAGCGCCTTGACCAGCAGGAACTCCGTCACCGTCAGCTGGATCGGCCGGCCCTTCCACACGCAGGTGTGCTTGGTCTCGTCCAGGGTCAGGTCGCCGCGCACCAGCAGCCCGCCCGCCGGCTGGCCCGACGCCTCGGCGCGGGAGGCGTCGTTGCGGCGCAGCAAGGCCCGGATGCGCTCCAGCACCAGGCGCTGGCTGAAGGGCTTGGTGATGTAGTCGTCGGCCCCCAGGCGCAGGCCCATCAGCTCGTCCACCTCCTCATCCTTGGAGGTGAGGAAGATCACCGGCATGGCGGAGCGCGCGCGCAGCCGCTGCAGCAATTCCATCCCGTCCATGCGCGGCATCTTGATGTCCAGCACCGCGAGGTCCGCCGGTTTGCCCAGCAGCCCCTGCAGCGCGCTTTCGCCGTCGGTGTAGCTGCGCACGGTGAACCCCTCCTCCTCCAGGGTCATGGTCAGGGAGGTGAGGATGTTCCGGTCGTCATCCACGAGGGCGATGGTCTGAGGCATGGCAGGGGCATTCCTGACGGACGATAGGGGCCTGACGGAAGATATGGGCCTGACGGAATATATGGGCGGGATTTCGGCGAATTGCGCCCCCGCCGCGCGAATGCCCGCAGCATGCTGCTCAACCACGCCCGCCCGGCCGGGCGAAGCCCAGCCGGCGGGCCAGCCGGCCCGCACCGCCCGGGCCGGCGTCACGACGCTTCGGCCGCGGGGC
>SKWC01000253.1 GCA_007129145.1 Rubritepida sp. | reverse complement strand
GCAGGACCTCGCGGCGGTGGGGGCGCTGCTGGGGGTGGCGGGCTTGGGGCTCGTGCTGCTGGTGCCCGCGCATCTGCCCTTCCTGCTGGCCAATTCCTGGGCCTGGGCGCTGGTCATCCCGCGCCGCCAGCGCCCGCCCTTCGCGGTGATGGTGCATCTGAACTGGCTGCGCGGGGCCATCAACGCGCTGCTGCCGGTGGGGCGCGTGGGCGGCGAGATCGCCTGCTACCGCCTGCTGCGCCGCCGTGGCGTGGCCGCGCCCGCGGCGGCGGGCAGCCTGCTGGTGGACATGGCGATGTCGGTGCTCTCGCAGATGGGCTTCGCGCTGCTGGGCCTGGCGCTGCTGCTGCTGAGCGGCCGCGTGGTGGGCTGGGGCGTGGTGGCCGGCGTGGTGCTGGGGGCGGTGGTGCTGGCCGCGCCCTTCATCGCGCTGCAGAATGCGGGCGCCTTCGGGCGGGTCGCGGGCTGGCTGAACCGGCTCTCGGCCGGGCGGCTGCCGGGGCTGGCGGCGGAATCCCTGCGCATAGACCGCTTCCTGCGCCGCATCTGGCGCCGCCCGCGCGTGCTGGCTTGGTGCTTCGCCTGGCAGATGGCCGGCTGCGTGCTGGGCGCCCTGCAGATCTGGCTGGCGCTGTGGCTGATGGGCGCGCCCGTCTCCTTCCTGGATGCGCTGATCATCGAGGCGCTGGTCCAGGCGGTGCTGGCCTTCGGCTTCGCCGTGCCGGCGGGGCTCGGCGTGATGGAGGCGGGCTTCCTGGGCGTGGGGCTGCTGATGGGCCTGGATGCGCCGACCGCGGCGGCACTCGCCCTGACCCGCCGCTTCTGGGAGGTCCTGCTGTATCTGCCCGGCCTCGCGGCCTGGGCCTGGGAGGAGCGGCGGCCCGCATGAGCCCCTGCCCATTGCGCGCGGCCGCGCCATCGCCACCTTGGCGCGGCAACAGGACAAGGCCCGCATCGTGACCGGACTTCCCATCCCGCCCGCCATCCCCCGTCACGCGCTGGTCACCGGGGCCGCGCGCCGGCTGGGCGCGGCCATGTCGCGGGCGCTGGCCGGCGCCGGCTTCGACGTGACGCTGCATTTCCACAACTCCCGCGCCGAGGCCGAGGCGCTGGCGGCCGAGCTTCGCGGCATGGGCCGCCGCGTCCATCTGCTGCAGGCCGAACTGGCGCGCGAGGCCGAGGTCGCGCCGATGGTGGCCGCCGCCACCGCGGCGCTCGGGCCACTCGGCGTGCTGGTGAACAACGCCTCGGTCTTCGAGCGCGACGAATGGGACGACGCCAGCCGCGAAAGCTGGGACGCGCATATCGAGCCCAATCTGCGCGCGCCCTTCCGGCTGACCCAGGATTTCGCCAAGGCGCTGCCGGAAGGCGCGGAGGGGGTGGTGGTGAACCTGCTGGACCAGCGGGTGCTGTCGCTGACGCCGCATTTCGTTTCCTACACCGTCTCCAAGGCGGGGCTGTGGGCGTTGACGCGGCAGATGGCGCTGGCGCTGGCCCCGCGCATCCGGGTCGCGGCCATCGGCCCCGGCCCGGCGCTGCCCAGCCCCCGCCAGAGCCAGGCCCAGTTCGACCGCCAATGCGCCTCGGTCCCGCTGCGCCGCGGCACCAGCCCCGATGAGGTGGGCGGCGCGCTGCTGGCCATACTGGCGCTGCCGAGCCTGACCGGGCAGGTGCTGTGCCTCGATGGTGGGCAGCATCTGCAATGGGCGCCGAGCCCGGCCGGGCTGGCGCCGGAGGAATAGGTCTCCCCCGTCGCCTGCCAGGCGGGCGCCTGCTATGCCTCGCGCGATGTCCTCCGACCCGAACCCTCCTTCCGCGCGCCTGCGGCGTGTCTTCATCCGTGGCCTTGAGTTGCAGGCGCGCCTCGGCGTGCACGCGCATGAGAAGGCGGCGCCGCAGCGCATCCTGGTGCATGTGGACCTGGACGTGCAGGACGATGGTCCCGACATCGGGCCGGACAATCTCCGGCGGGTGGTGGATTACGAGGATGTGGTGCAGGCGGCGAAGCGGGCGGTCTCGGGCGGGCATGTCCTGCTGGTCGAGACCCTGGCCGAGACGATCGCGGCATTCGCATTGCATGATCCTCGGGCTGTGCGCGCGGTGGTTGAAATCGAGAAGCCCGATGCATTCGCCGATGTGGCCTCGGTGGGGGTGCGGGTGGAGCGTGTCCGACCGCCCCGCGCGTGAGGCCGCAACCCAGGGCCCGGCTGGATGTCAAGCCACTCCGTGCGGGGCGGCGGGATTTCATCCACCGGCCGATGGCACCGCGGCCGAGCGTGGATTTCGCAACATGGTGTTCACATTCACGCGGGGCGTGAGAGAGAGCCAAAAAGTTAAACGCTGCAAAAACAGAGACTTGGCATTTTGCGCGCGTTTTGTGCAAACCCGGGCGAAGCCAAGGAAAACCATGGACTGCGGCCCAGGCGGCCCCTCCTGCCCACAGGGTTATCCACAGGATCCGTGGATAGTTGCGCCCCACCCCGCCCGCGCCGCGGGCAGAGCCCAGCCGTCTCATCTGGCGGGAAGAATCGCATGAAGGAAGATGCGCCGCCCGCCTCTGGCCTGGGCGTTCTGGAGGAAGCGCTGCCCGGCCTGCCGCTGGCGCCGGGCGTGTATCGCATGCTCGATGGCAAGGGCGATGTGCTCTATGTGGGCAAGGCGCGCGCCATCCGCAGGCGCGTCGCCCAATACACCCAGACCGCCCGCCTGCCCGAGCGCCTGCGCCGGATGGTGTTCGAGACCCGCCGCATCGAGGTCATCACCACCGCCAGCGAGGCCGAGGCGCTGCTGCTGGAAGCGAACCTCATCAAGAAGCTGCGGCCGCGCTTCAACATCGTCCTGCGGGATGACAAATCCTATCCCTGGCTGATGGTCAGCGACGACCACCCCTTCCCGCAGATCGCCAAGCACCGGGGCGAGCGGCGGAAGGGCGCCAGCTACTACGGCCCCTTCGCCAGCGTCTGGGCGGTGAACCAGACCATCACGGCGTTGCAGCGCGTCTTCCTGCTGCGCACCTGCCGCGACACGGTGTTCGACAGCCGCGACCGCCCCTGCCTGCTGCACCAGATCAAGCGCTGCTCGGCCCCCTGCGTGGACCGCGTCAGCCAGCAGGACTATGCGGCGCTGGTGGCCGAGGCGAAGCAGTTCCTGGCGGGCGAGGTGCCCAGCATCCAGAAGCGCCTCGCCGCCGAGATGGAGCAGGCGGCCGAAGCCCTGGAATTCGAGCGCGCGGCCAGCCTGCGCGACCGCATCCGCGGCCTCACGCATGTGCAGGGCAGCAGCCGCATCAACCTCGATGGGGTTGGGGACGCCGATGTGGTGGCGCTGCACATGGCCGCCGGGCAGTCCTGCGTGCAGGTGTTCTTCTTCAGGGGCGGGCGCAACAACGGCAACCGGCCCTATTTCCTGACGCACGCCAAGGCCGACATCACGCCGGAGGAGGTGATGGGCAGCTTCCTGGCGCAGCTCTATGAGGACCTGCCCCCGCCGCCGCTGGTGCTGACCAGCCATGACGCGCCCGAGGCCGCGCTGGTGGCCGAGGCGCTGGCCATCAAGGCCGGCCGGCGGGTGGAGCTGCACCGCCCGCAGCGCGGCGACAAGCGCGCCGTGGTCGAGCACGCCGAGACCAACGCGCGCGAGGCGCTGGAGCGCCGCCTCGCGGAATCCACCGCCCAGGGGCAGCTTCTGGAGGGGGTGCAGCGGCTGCTCGACCTGCCCGAGCGGCCCGAGCGGATCGAGGTCTATGACAACAGCCACATCATGGGCGCGGCCGCGTATGGCGCGATGATCGTGGCCGGGCCGCAGGGCTTCGCGAAATCCGCCTATCGGAAATTCTCGATCAAGGAAGCCAGGCCCGGCGACGACTTCGCCATGATGCGCGAGGTGCTGGAGCGCCGCTTCGGCCGCGCGCTGAAGGAAGATCCCTCGCGCAACGGCGAGGGCTGGCCGGATCTGGTGGTGATAGACGGCGGCGCGGGGCAGCTTTCGGCGGCGCAGGCGGCTATGGCGGAACTGGGGCTGGAGGACATCCCGCTGCTGGCCATGGCCAAGGGCCCCGACCGCGACGCCGGGCGCGAGTGGTTCCACATGGCCGGCCGCGCGCCCTTCCAGCTGCCGCCGCGCGACCCCGTGCTGTACTACCTGCAGCGCCTGCGCGACGAGGCGCACCGCTTCGTCATCGGCAGCCACCGGCTGGGGCGGGCGAAGCAACTGACGAAATCGGAGCTGGACGACATCCCCGGGGTGGGGCCGGCGGTGAAGCGGCGGCTGCTGAACCATTTCGGCTCGGCGCGCGGGGTGCGGCAGGCGGGTGAGCAGGATCTGGCGAACTGCCCCGGCGTCGGCCCTGCGCTGGCGCGGCGCATTCATCAGCATTTCCACCCGGGCGCGGGGCAGGCTACATAAGCACCGTGCCCCTCGACCTGCCCAACCTCCTGACCATCTCGCGCATCCTCGCCATCCCGCTGCTGGTGGCGCTGGTCGCGATCCAGACGCCAGCCGGCGACCTGGCCGCCTGCGCGCTGTTCAGCCTGGCCGCCATAACCGACTACTTCGACGGCAAGATCGCCCGCGACCGCAAGATCACCTCCGACTTCGGCCGCATGCTGGACCCCATCGCCGACAAGCTGCTGGTCGGCGCCACGCTGATGCTCCTGGCCGGCTATGGCCGCCTGGACGGCCTGGCGCTGCTGCCCGCCATCGTCAT
>SKWC01000447.1 GCA_007129145.1 Rubritepida sp. | reverse complement strand
CCGCCAGCGCAAACGCCACCCGGTAATCCCCCCAGGCGATCACCCCCGCGAAGACCAACGTCCCCACCGTCTGCCCCAGGAACAGCGCCATGGCGAAGGCGCTCACCGCCGTGCCGCGCGCCTCGGGCAGCGCCTCGGTCGCGCGCGCCTGCAGCACCCCGTGGAACATGAAGAAGGCCAGGCCGATGCAAAGCTGCGCCACCAGCACCACCCACCAGACCCAGGCCACCGAGATCAGCAGCAGCAGCCCCATCAGCGACGCCCCGCCGATGCCCAGCAGCCCCCGCTCCCCGAAGCGCCGCACCAGCCGCTTGGCGATGCGCGTGTAGAGAAACGCCCCCGCGCCGAAGCCCGCCATCACCAGCCCCGCCTCGCCCGCCTAAAGCCCGCAAGGCGGTCGGGCCTACTTGCTCTGCTGCCCCTCCAGCGCCTTCATCTCCTGCTCCATGAAATGGCTGATCAGGGTGCGGATCAGCACCAGCAGCGCCAGGAAGGCGAGGTTCTGCCAGGAGGAGCTCAGCACGGTCAGGATCAGGTCGGCCACGATGAAGACTTCCAGCGCGGCCAGGATATAGCGCGCCAGCAGCACGCGGGCGCTGTTCACGCCGTTGCTGCCGTCGGCGCGCAGGCCGCCCCGCCATTCGGCGTGCAGGAACATCGCGGCGAAGCGCAGGAAGCCCAGCAGGAGGATGCCGACCGCCGCCAGCTCGAAGCCCATGGCCACCATCTCCAGCGCCTCCGCCACCCGCGGCAGATGCGCGTAGATCAGGTCGGGCCGGTGCGGCGCGGAGATGTCGAGGCTCATGCACGGGCTTCCAGGCGCGCCCCTTCCCGGTGGGGCGGCACGCCATGGGCTGCCTAGCGCCGCTTCATCGCCTGGGTCAACGCCACCACCGGCAGCAGCCCGGCCAGCACGATGATCAGCGCCGAGGTGCTGGCCTCGGCCAGGCGCTCATCGGCGGCGAGGTTGTAGACGCGCACCGCCAGCGTGTCGAAGTCGAAGGGCCGCACGATCAGCGTGGCCGGCAGCTCCTTCATCGTGTCCACGAACACCAGGATCGCCGCGGTCAGCAGCGCCCCGCGCGACAGAGGCAGCTCGACCCGGCGCACCGCCTCGCCCGGGCTCGCGCCCAATGAGCGCGCGGCGCTGTGGAAGGATGGCTTGAGCCGCGTCAGCCCGCTTTCGACGGATTGCAGCGCGACGCCGAGGAAGCGCACCAGATAGGCGAAGACCAGCGCCACGATGGTGCCCGACAGCAGCAGCCCGGTGGAGACGCCGAAGCTGGCGCGCATCCAGGCGTCCAGCGCGTTGTCGAACAGGCCGAAGGGCACCAGCACCCCCACCGCGATGACCGAGCCGGGGACGGCATAGCCGAGCCCGACCACCCGGTTCACCAAGCGCTGCCCGCCGCCGGGATGCAGCCGCGCCGCCCAGGCCAGCCAGGCGGCCAGCACCACCGCCAGCGTCGCGGTGACACCCGACAGGATCAGCGAATTGGTCAGGAAGGGCAGGAAGCGGTGCGCCGCCAGCGGGTCGCCCGCCTCCAGCATCAGCGCCAGCAGCGTGCCGGCCGGGATCAGGAAGCCCAGCGTGAGCGGGCCCAGGCAGGCCAGCAGCGCAAGCCAGCGCTTCACCCCCTTCAGCGGCACCGGGCGGAAGGGCGGCTGGCGGCTGGTCATGGGGTGGAAGCGGCGCCCGCCGCGGCTGACATGCTCCAGCGCCAGCAGCAGCCCCACGCACAGCAGCAGGACGGCCGCGAGCTGGCTGGCCGCGCCACGGTCGCCCATGCCGAACCAGGCCTGGTAGATGCCGGTGGTGAAGGTGTCGATGCCGAAATACTGCACCGTGCCGAAGTCGGCGAAGGTCTCCATCAGCACCAGCGCCACGCCGCCCGCCAGTGCGGGCCGCGCCAGCGGCAGCCCGACGCGCCAGAACACCCGTCCCAGCGAATGGCCCAGCGTGCGCGAGACTTCCACCAGGCAGGTGGATTGCGCCAGGAAGGCCGCCCGGCAGAGCAGGTAGACGTAAGGGTACAGCACCATGGAGATGACCAGCGCCGCCCCCTCCAGCGTGCGCATCTGCGGGAACCAGTATTCGCCGAAGCGCAGCCCCGTGACGTCGCGCAGGGTGGTCTGCACCGGCCCGGCCACATCCATCAGCCAGGTCCAGGCATAGCCGCTGACATAGGCCGGCATGGCCAGCGGCAGCAGCAGCGCCACCTCCAGCAGGCCGCGGCCGGGGAAGCGGCAGGTGGTGACAAGCCAGGCGGTGACCGCCCCCGCGCTGCCGGCCAGCAGCGCCACCGACAGAGCGAGGGCGAGGGTGTTGCCCAGCATGACCGGCAGGAAGGTGCTGGCGATGTGCCGCCAGACATCGCCGGCCGGCGTGATCGCCGTCAGCAGCACCGAGCCGATGGGCAGCGCCAGGATCAGCGCCAGCACCAGTGTCAGCCGCGCCCACAGCGGCATGCGCCGGCGGCGCGGCCTGACGGTCGCGGCCGGCTCGTCGCTGGCGGCGGGGACGAGGCTCATGCAGTGAGGCTCATGCTATATTGCGAAACATTCTCACTTGCAGGAGCCTACACCGGATCGCCCCCGGGCGGAACCGGCCCGCCCGGGCAAGTGGCGCGGGTCCGCTCAGCCCTTCTTGCGGGCCTCCCAGTCCTTCAGGCTGATGCGCGGCACCTCGATGCGGTCGGTGGTGCGGGTGTACCAGCCGCGGCCATGCATGCGGCCCACGAGGTCGAGCTTGGGCGTGTCGATGTAGTGCTTCACCGGGTCCATCACCGCGTCGTCGCGCACATGCATCGCCAGCACCTTGCCCAGCACGATGGTGTGCTCGCCGGCGGGGACCAGCTGGAAGGTCTCGCATTCCATCGCGACCGGGCTCTCGGCGATGCGCGGCGGCTTCACCTTGCTGCTGGCCGCCTGGGTCAGCCCGGCCTCGGCGATCTCGTTCACCTCGGGGCCGAATTCGGTGGCGGTGACGTTCATCTGCTCGACCAGCGCATGCGGTACCAGGCAGACCACGAACTGGCCGGTGGCCTTGATGTTGGCCAGCGTGTCCTTGGCCGTGCCCTCGGGGCGTGGGCCGCAGCCGATGCCCACCACGGCGGGGTTGGAGGAGAAGGCGTTGAAGAAGGAGTAGGGGGCGGCGTTCACCAGCCCGGCCCCGTCCTGCGTCACCACCCAGGCGACGGGGCGGGGAACGACGGTGCTGACCAGCAGCTTGTAGCGATCGGCGGCGGGGAGGGTGTCGAAGTCGAACAGCATGGCAGACCCTTTCGTGCGTCGCACCGAAATTGCGGGCAGCGCGCGCCGCTGTCGAGGGTCCGTTCACCGGGACTTAAGCCCGCGGGCGCATGAAGGCCGGCGGATTTGGGGAAGGGTCAGTGGCCATGCGGGTTTTCCACAATCTCGGCACGGCGGTGAAGCTGTTCCTGAGCGCCGGGTTGGCCGTGCTCCTGCTGGTGGTGCTCGCCGGAGTGGTGCTGTTGCAGTCCTGGACGGTGGAGCGCGCGCAGACGCAAACCCGCATCGGGAGCGAAGCCGCGATGGCGGCTGCGGCTGCGGCGGAGGACGTCTGGCGCGGCCATGCCTATGAGCAGCGCGTGCTGCTGGCGCAGACGCCGCAGGAACTGCAGGAATCCGTGGAGCTCCTGCGCGGCGCGCTGGGCGATGCCTCCGCGGCCCTGGGCGAAGCGCGGCAGCGCGCCGAAGGCGTGCCCGGCCCGGTCCTGGCTGCTCTCGATGCGGTAGAGAACCGCTTAGGCGAATTGGCTGGCGTCTTTGACACCCTGGTGACGACGCGTGGGGAACTGCTCGACCTTCGTGACAACCGCTTCTTCGCGGGCATGTCCACCTTCGACCACACGGTCGAATCCGCGCTGGCCAACATCCAGTTCGGGCTGGATGGCGACGCGCGCGAGGAGCTGCGCGACGTCGTGACCGTCTTCATCAACGCGGTGAACGTCGCGCGCATGAACGCCCAGCGCTATGTCGCCTCCGGCAACGCGGAGGCGCTGACCCGGATGCGCCAGGCCCTGGCCCAGGGCCGGGTCTGGGCGGCGCGGCTGATCAGCGCAGCACCGCCTGCGCTGCGCCCCGAAATGGAGCGGCTGATCGCGACCGCGACCGAGATCACAGACGCGGCGGAAGCGATGGCCGCGCGCGGCGTCGAGATCGTGCGGCTGCAGGCCGAGCAGGTGCGTCCCGCCATGCAGGCGCTGACCGCCGGATTGCGGACCATCAAGGAAGGGCTGGATGCCCAGGGGCGTGCGCTGGCAGCCCAGGCCAGCGCCGCCGGACAGGCGATGCAGATGGCCGTCATCGTCACGGGCGGCGTGATCGTGCTGCTGCTGCTGCTCTCGGCGCTGCTGACCACGCGGGCCATCGCCACGCCGCTGGCGCGCATGGCCGCCGCGGTGCGTGGCATCGCGGCGGGCGACACCGACGCGGCCGTGCCCTACCGCGAGCGCCGCGACGAGATCGGCCGCATCGCGGATGCGCTGGAGGCGCTGCGCGGCGAGGTGGCCAAGGCCTTCGCCCAGGGCCAGATGCTGCAGCAGCTTCCGCTGGGCGTCATGACGGCCGATCCGCGCGACGATTTCCGCATCACCTACATAAATCCCCATGCGACGGAGCTGCTGCGTGTCGTGGAGGGCAGCCTCCGTGTGAAGGCCGACGACCTCATGGGCGCCAGCATGG
>SKWC01000311.1 GCA_007129145.1 Rubritepida sp. | reverse complement strand
CGGCGCGGGCGGCGGCCAGCGCCTCGTCGCCGGCCAGGATGGCCTGCAGGATCCCGCGATGCTCGGCCCAGGTGGCGGCCTGCGCCGCCGGGCCCGGCGTGAGGAACACCCGGGCGCTGCGCTTGCGCAGCCCCTCGATCAGGGTGCGGATGGTGGTGTTGCCACCGGCCTCGGCCAATGTGTCGTGGAAGCGGGCGTTGAGTTCCGCCAGGTCGCCCTGGCCCTCGGCGCCGGCCTGCAGGATGGCCTCGGCCCGCGCCAGCACCTCGGGGCGGCGGTAGCGCGCCGCCAGCCGCGCGATATAGCCCTCCAGCAGGGCGCGCACCTCCACGAACTCCCGTGCCTCCTGGGCCGACAGCGCGGTGACCACGGCGCCGCGCCGGGCCGACAGCTCGAGCAGCCCTTCGCTCGCCAGGGCGCGGATCGCCTCGCGGATGGGCGAGCGTGAGACGCCGTAGCGCCGGCCCAGCTCCTCCTCGACCAGGCGTTCGCCCGGGGCCAGCGCGCCCGCGAGGATGTCGGCCTCCAGCCGCGCGCGCACCTGCGCGCCCAACGGGGGGCGCGGGGTGGGTTGCAGAGGTTCGCCATGGGTGTCCATACCGGCGATGCTCCTAACCCACGCAACACATGGCAGGAACCCCGATGAAGCGAAGCTGGATCCTCGAACGCGCCGAAGCCCGCGCCATGGTGGCCGCCGCCCTGGAGAAGGCCGCCGCGCTGGGCGTGCCCCAGACCTGCTGCGTCACCGATGCGGGCGGCTTCCCGATCGCGCTGGAGCGCATGGACGGCGCCCGTGTGACGGGGCCGCAGATCGCCTGGAACAAGGCCTTCACCGCGGCCGGGCACAAGCGCAGCACGCATCTGTTCAACACGCCGCCCAACGGCCCGGCGCTGCCCGGCAACGAGGCCTTCGGCATCCAGCACAGCTTCGAGGGCCGCTTCGCGGTCTTCGTCGGCGGCTTCCCGGTGATCGTGGATGATGAGGTGGTGGGCGGCGTCGGCCTGTCGGGCGGCAATGGCGAGCAGGACACCGCCTGCGGCCTCGCCGCGCTGCAGGCGCTGGCGGATCTGCTGCAGCCGGCCGGCCACCGGGTCGCGGTGGCCGCCGACCTCAAGAAGTAGCGGACGCTTTCCCGTCCGCCTTCCCCTCGGGGCCGGTGGCGCGCGGCGTCCAGGACACCGTGACGTCGCCGCTGACGAAGGTCTGGCAGGCCATGCGGAAGCCCCCCGCCAGGTCCTCCTCGGTCAGGTGCTTGCGCTCCTTGGGCTTCACCTTGTCGGTGTGCTCCAGCCCCGCGTCGATGTGGCAGCGGCAGGTGCCGCAGATGCCGCCACCGCATTTCCACGGAATGCCGCCCTTCTCGCGGATCGAGGTTCGCAGCAGCGAAGACCCCGCGGGCGCGGTGCAGGTGACGCCCGAGGTGGCGAAGCTGACGGTGATGCGCGGCTCCTCCGCCTCCTCGGCGCTCATGCCGTGGCCGGGCGCAGTTCGACGGGCATGGAGCGGTAGGCGGTGAGCGTCTGCAGCTCCGCCCGCGCATCCTCGATGCTGTCGAAGGCTTCGAGGAACTTGGTCGGCACCAGGTTCACCGGCCCCGTCTCGTCGATGATGCGCACGCGGCTCGGCCCGTGCAGCTCGGCGATGGTGAAGGCGGCGCGCTTCTTGCCGCAGAACAGGTAGTCCCAGCTTTCCACGGGCTCGACGCCCTGGGTCGGCTCGGTGCGGAACTGCCCGGGCTTGCTGGTGAGGATGACGAAGGCCATGGGGTTCACTCCGCGGGTTCCGGGTCCTGGCTTATGGTGAGGGGCTGCTCGACCCAGAGCTGGCACATCAACCGCCAGCCGGCGTCGAGGCGCGGGCCCAGGCGCTCGCGCTCCTTCCAGTTGGGTTCGGGCAGATGCTCGGCCCCGGACAACACCCGGGCCGCGCAGGTGCCGCATTTTCCCATGCCGCATTTGTACTTCAGATGCGGCCAGGGGAACTTCTTCACACCGGCGCGGACGACGAGGTTCCCCTTGTCGGGAACCTCGCCCTCATGCGCCGCTCCGGAAGCGACGACGATGAGCTGAGGCACTCAGGCCGCGCGCTTCATGTCGCCGCCCAGCGTCGGCTCCACATAGTCGCGGTACAGCGCGTTGGTGTAGAGCAGCCGCATCTCCGCCCCGATCTCGCAGATGCGCAGGCACTTCTGCTGGAGTTCGACGGTGTTCGCGTGCTCCAGCACGATCTGGTAGCCGCGCTCGCCGTGGATCTCGTCGCTGACGATGTGCAGGTCGAAGAACTCCACCTCATGGTCGGTGAAGCCGTACTTCTCGCGCAGGGTCGGCGTCTGGCGGCGGTAGATGCTGGGGACCTGGGACTCCAGGCCCACCACCAGGCCGGCCACGGCCACGATCGGGTCCTCGCGCATCGCCACGCAGTAGCACCAAGCCTGCAGGGCGCGGGTGGTGGGGCTGCAGAGGTCAGGGTTCAGGACGCGCTCGCGCGTGGTGCCGCAGGATTCGGCGAAGCGGATGAGCAGGTCGGTGTGGCGGTCGCCGCCGATCTCCTCCTCATACATGTTGGCCAGCAGGAAGTCCTTGGCCTCCCGATACTCCTCGGGCATGCGGGCGTAGACATAGCCCAGGTAGTCGGCGAAGGGGCCGACGTATTTGTAGTGGTTCTCAGCCCAACGGGCCATGTGGTCGCGGGTCAGGCTGCCCTCGGCCCAGGCCTTGGAGAAGGGCGAGGCGGTGGCCGCCTTGCCCTTGATGGCGTTCTCGAGGGCGGTGCGGAATTCCTCGGGGTTCATCAACTCGGGCATCGGTGTCCTCCTCGCTCCGGATTTGTATACAATGCCGGAGCGGGAGGCTTGGGGTCAACCGGAAATCGCGGTCACTGCGGCTGGATGCCGGCGGCGCGGATCGCGTCGCCCCACTTCTGCGTCTCGGCGCGGATGAAGGCCGCGGCCTCCTCCGGGGTCGAGGGCAGCAGCGCCATGCCGAAGCCGTCCGACAGCCGCGTGCGCAGCGTCGCATCGTCCATGGCGTGGCGCACGGCCTGGTTCAGCCGCGCGATGATCGGCGCGGGTGTCGCGGCCGGCACCATCAGGGCGAACCAGGCGAACAGCTCGTAGTCGGGCAGGCCCTGCTCGGCCACCGGCGCCACATCGGGCAGCTGCGCCGAGCGCGTGCGGGTGGTGATGCCCAGCACCCGCAGCCCGCCGCCGCGCACCTGCGGCAGGATCACCGCCTGGTCCGCGATGAACAGGTCAACGCGCCCGGCCATCAGGTCCTGCACCGCATTGGGCGAGGAGCGGTATGGCACGTTCAGCATCCGCACGCCGGCCATGGAGGCCAGCATCTCCGCCGCCACCTGCTGCGAGGATGAGGCGGAGGCGAAGCTGATCCCCTCGGGCCGCGCGCGGGCCGCGGCGATCAGGTCCTGCAGGGTCTGGTAGGGCGAGTTCGCCGCCACCGCCACCAGCAGCGGGATGGAGGCCAGGGTGGAGACGGGCGCGAAGTCGCGCTCCATGTCATAGGGCACGCTGCGGAACAGCGCGGTGGCCGCCGCCTGGGTCGAGTTGGTGCCGAAGAGGAAAGTGTAGCCGTCAGGCGTGGCGCGGGCCACCGCCTCGGCGCCGATCATGCCTGAGGCGCCGGCGCGGTTCTCCACCACCACCGGCTGGCCCAGGTTCTCCTGCATGCGCTCGGCGAACAGCCGGCCCAGCGTGTCGGTGGCGCTGCCGGCGGCGAAGGGCACCACGGCGCGGACCGGGCGGGTCGGATAGGCCTGCGCGCCGGCAGGCATGGCCGCGAGGGCCGTAACAGCGGGAAGGCCGGCCAGGATCTGGCGGCGACGGAACGGGTTCATAGGATGTTTCCTCCTTGCATTCCGGCGCTTAGACCCGCCGCGCGGCGGCGGCAAGCGGATTGCGGCGGCGGGCGGATTGCGGCCCGAGCGGATTGCGGTGGACGGGTGTGCGGCCCATGCTGGGGCATGACCCACTGGACCATCGCCATCCATGGCGGCGCCGGCACCATCGCCCGCGACGCCTTGACCGATCAGGCCGCCGACGCCCATCGCGCGGCCCTGCACGCCGCGCTGGAGGCCGGGGCCTCGGTGCTGCGCGCGGGCGGCAGCGCCGCGGATGCGGTGGTGGCCGCGGTGGTCGCCATGGAGGATTGCCCGCTGTTCAACGCCGGCCGCGGCGGCACCTTCACTGCGGCGGGGCACATCGAGACGGATGCGGCGCTGATGCTCTCGGATGGCGGGCTTGGCGCCGTGACCGGGCTGCGGCGCATCCGCAATCCGATCGAGGCCGCCCGCGCGGTGCTGCTGCACACACCGCATGTGCTGTTCCACGGCGCGGCGGCCGAGGCACTGGCCATCGCGCAGGGCCTCGCGACCGAGCCGCCCGAATATTTCGAGACGGAATACCGCCGCGCCCAGCTTCGTGCCGCCCAGGCGGCGCGGGCGGTCGTGCTGGACCATGACGACGCGGTGCGCATGGGCACGGTGGGTGCCGTGGCGCGCGATGCCGCGGGGCGGCTGGCGGCCGCCACCTCGACCGGCGGCATGACCAACAAGGCGCCGGGGCGGGTGGGGGACACGCCGCTCGCGGGGGCGGGCACCTGGGCGGATGGCACGGTCGCCGTCTCCTGCACCGGCACGGGCGAGGCCTTCATCCGCGCCGCCGCCGCGCATGAGATCAGCGCGCGCATGCGCCACCTGGGCGAGACGCTGG
>SKWC01000280.1 GCA_007129145.1 Rubritepida sp. | reverse complement strand
CTCGAGGAATTCGCGGAACAGGTGCGCTGCGGCGTGGTCCGCATGGAGAACGGCGCGCTGGCCGGCTTCCTGCACGAAAGCGACCTGGCGCGGCTGCGCGCCTTCGCCAGCGCGCAGGCGACACGCCTGAACCTGCCCGAGGCCGCGGTGATGCCCCGCATCATCGGCCCCGTCTTCGACGCCGAGGCCTATTGCCCGCTGCTGGAGGCGGTGCGCCCCATCACCCCCGCCATGGGCCAGGCGCCGGGCCTGGACGCGGCCGAGGTGCTGCGCCGCAATGAGCGCCTCGCCCTCAGCCTCGCCATGCCCGCATGGACGGCGCATCTGAACATCTGGTTCATCATGCACGATGGCGCGGTGGTGCAGCTCATCACCGACCGGCTGATGCAGCCGGGCCAGCGCGTCATGCTGGACCAGACCAGCCCGGACTTCCCCTGGATCGTGGATGAGCCCTTCGGCCTCGAACTCGTGATGATGGTCGTCTCCGAGGGACCGCTGTTCGCCACCCCCCGCCCGCTCGAGGACCAGAGCGCGGCGCTGGCCGCGGCGCTGGACGAGGCGGCGCGCGCCGGCGGGCGGCGGATCGCGGCGCGCAGCATCATGGTCGAGACGCGGCCGCAATAGGCGGGAAGCGCAGCCCGGTCAGCGCCTCGGCGGCCTGCCAAAGCCATGCCACGCGCACCTTGACCGGGCGCACCTTGACCGGGCGCAAGCCGCGGGCGATGCCGGGCCACACGCTTGCAGGAGGGCCGCCCCATGACCGATCCGATCATCCAGACCCCGCTGATGGCCATGCCGCGCATCGGCCTGGGCACCTGGCCGATGAAGGGCGCGGAATGCCAGGCGGCGGTGGAGGGCGCGATCGGGCTGGGCTACCGCCACATCGACACCGCCGAGATGTATGGCAATGAGGACGCCGTGGGTGCCGCCATCGCGGCCTGCGGCGTGCCGCGCGGCGAGATCTTCCTCACCACCAAGGTCTGGCACGACAAGCCCGAGGGCGCCTCCTTCACCGCCGCCTTCGCCCAATGCCTGGAGCGCCTGGCCACCCCCCATGTGGACCTGCTGCTGGTCCACTGGCCCTCGCCGGCGCTGAACCTGCCCAGCGTGCTGGAGGCGCTGGCCCGTGCGCGCGAGGCCGGGCTGGCGCGCGCGGTGGGTGTGTCGAACTTCCCGGCCGGGCTGCTGCGCCAGGCGCTGGCGCTGGACATCGCGCCGCTGGCCTGCCTGCAGGTCGAGCACCACATCCAGCTTGACCAGTCCGCGCTGCTGGCGATCACCGAACCGGCGGGCATGGCGCTGACCAGCTACTCGCCGCTGGGCAAGGGGGCGCTCGCGGAACTGCCGGCGGTGCGCGAGATCGCGGCGCGGCATGGCGCGACGGGGGCGCAGGTGGCGCTGGCCTATATCCTGGCCAAGGGCCGCGTGGCCGCCGTGCCCAAGGCCGCGAGCCCCGCGCGCCAGCAGGAGAACCTGGGCGCCCTCGCGCTTTCGCTGACGCCCCAGGACATCGCGGCGCTGGACGCCGTGCCCAAGGGCCGGCGCTATGTGAACCCCGATTTCGCCCCCGACTGGGCGGCGTGATCGGCGCTTCCGTCCGGCCCCCGCGCGGCGCTACAAGGCGCGGACGGCAGCAAGACCAACGCAGAGGAAGGTGACATGGCCCGCACCGAACCCAATGACGACGAGGTTGACCTCGGCATCAGCCTCGAGGTGGTCGCCACCGTGGCCGACCTCGCCCACGCGCTCCAGGACCCGGATGAGGCGCTGATGGGTGCCGCCGATGACGACGAGGCCGCGGAGGCGAGCGAGGCCGAGGAGATCTCCGAGGAGATGCTCACCGACTACCTGGATGAGCTGAACGAGGAGCAGCAGAACGCCCTCATCGCCCTCGCCTGGGTGGGCCGCGGCGACTACGAGCCCGAGGAATGGGCGGATGCGTTGAAGCTGGCGGGCGAGCGCAACGCCGCCGGCCCCGCCAGCGCCTATCTGGCCGGGATGGACGGGCTGGCCGACCTGCTGTCCGAGGGGCTGGCCGCCTTCGGCCTGAGCATCGAGGAAGTCGAGCGCTGAGCCTGCCGCCGCGTTGACGCCCAGGCGGCCTGGACAAGCCGCCGCCGATCGGGTCGGCTGGCCGCATGTTGCGCCGCATCCTGCTGGGCCTCCTGGCCCTGTTCGCACTGACCGGGCTGGGCCTCGGGGCCTGGCTCTACACCCCCGACGCCCCCCGCGCGGCGCTGGAGGCGCGCTGGGCCGCCCCGCCCTCGCAATTCCTGGAGGTGGCCGGGGTGCGGCTGCACCTGCGCGACACCGGCCCACGCGAGGCGCCGGCCATCCTGCTGCTGCACGGCTTCGGCAGCTCCCTGCACACCTGGGACGATGTGGCCGCGGGGCTCGAGGATTCCTTCCGCGTGCTGCGCCTGGACATCCCCGGCTTCGGCCTGACCGGCCCCGACCCCACCGGCGATTATTCCGACGCGCGCAGCCATGCGGTGATGCTCGCGCTGCTGGACCGGCTGGGGATCGCGCGGGCGCATGTGGTGGGCAGTTCCATGGGCGGGCGCATCGCCTGGACCTTCGCCGCCAGCCACCCCGAGCGCGTGGACCATCTGGTGCTGATGGCGCCCGATGGGTTCGCCTCGCCGGGGCGGGAGTACAACCGGCCCTGGCGCGCGCCGCTGATGGTCCGCGCGCTGCCCTTCGTGCTGCCGCGCTTCATGGTGGCCGAGGGCATGCGCCCCGCCTATGCCGACCCCGCCGCCATGACGGACGCGCTGGTCGAGCGCTACCACGCAATGCTGGTGGCCCCCGGCGTGCGGGATGCCATCATCGCGCGGATGGAGGGCTTCGTGCTGCCCCCGCCCGAGCCCATGCTGCGCGCCATCACGGCCCCCACCCTGCTGCTGTGGGGCGCCGAGGACGGCATGGTCCCGGCCAGCAACGCCGCCGACTATCTGCGCGAGATGCAGGACGCCCGCAGCGTGGTGCTGCCCGGCGTGGGCCATGTGCCCATGGAGGAGGCGCCCGGCCAGGTGGTCGAGGCCCTGCGCAGCTTCCTGCCGCGCTGAGGGTTGTCTCGCGCGGCCGCCTGATTACCTGAAGGTCACGCGGGGCACATGCCCGCTCCTTGGGCGCGCCTGTCCGCGCCCTGGCGTTTCAGACACGCCGCCCCCTCCCCCCAACCTTTGCGAAGGAGGCGCCCCATGCGGTTTTCCCTGTCCTGCCTCGCCGCCGCCCTGATTGCGGCTCCCGCCCTGGCGCAGACGAGCCTGCCACCGCCCATCGCCAGCGCCGCAGGCGAGCGGCCCGACCCACCCCCCGAGGAGGAGATGGCCACCGATGGCCGCGCCGGCTGGGTGGTGGACGCCGAGAGCGGCTGCTGGCTCTGGGCGGCCAACCCCCTGCCGGAGCTCGCGGTGACCTGGAGCGGGAGTTGCCCCGAAGGTCCCGCCGAAGGCCAGGGGCGCGGCGAATGGCGCTTCCCCCTCGCCGGGCAGCCCGCCGTCGAGCGTTTCGAGGCCCCGTTCCGCAACGGCCGGGCGCATGGGCGCGGCATCCATGAATACGCCACGGGCGACCGCTATGAGGGCGAGTTCCGCGACGGGCAGCACCATGGCGAGGGCACCCTCGAGACCGCCGCCGGCGACCGCTACACGGGCGAATTCCACGAGGGCGTGGCGCAAGGGCAGGGCCGGTTCACCTGGGCCGATGGCAGCCGCTACGAGGGCGGCTTCCGCGAGGGCCTGTTCCACGGCCAGGGCGTCTTCAGCTGGGCCGGCGGCAACCGCTACGAGGGCGCCTTCCGCGAGGGCTTCGCCCATGGCGAGGGCGAGTATTTCCACACCAGCCAGGGCTGGTTCCGCGGCGAATGGGAACGCGGCTGCTTCCGCGGCGAGGACGGGCGGACGGCCTGGGTGGGCCGCGATGCGGAGGATTGCGACTGACGCCGCACTGGACGCGCCGGCCCCGATCCGCCATCCCGATGGCATGGAACACCGTTGGAACACCCTGGCCGAAGCCACCTCCCTGGCCTTCGCGCTGCACGCCAAGCAGCGCCGCAAGGGCACGGAAATCCCCTACATCTCGCATCTGATGGCCGTCTCGGCCCTGGTGCTGGAGCATGGCGGGGATGAGGAGCTGGCCACCGCGGCGCTGCTGCACGACGCCATCGAGGATTGCGGCGTCGAGCATGAGGCCATCATCCACGAACGCTTCGGCCCACGCGTGGCGGCCGTGGTGCGCGCCTGCACCGACGCCGATGTGACCCCCAAGCCGCCCTGGCGCGCGCGCAAGGAGGCCTATGTCGCGCATCTCGAAACGGCGGGGCCCGATGCGCTGCTGGTCTCGGCCTGCGACAAGCTGCACAACGCGCGCGCCATCGTGGCCGACCTGCACGCGCATGGCCCGGCCATGATGGGGCGCTTCAACGCCGGGCTGGAGGGCACGCTGTGGTATTACCGCGAACTCAGCGACGCCTTCGCGCGGCTGCTGCCGGGCAGGCTCGCCGCCGAACTCGCGCGCGCGGTGGATGAGATGGAGCGCCTCGCCACGCCATCCCCGGACAAGCCCCTGCCATGACCCAGGCCTTCATCCCCGCCGTCTTCATGCGCGGCGGCTCCAGCAAGGGCGTGTTCTTTCACAGCCGCCACCTGCCCTGGGAACGCGCGGTGCTGGACCCCATCCTGCTGGCGGTGCTGGGCAGCCCCGACCCCTATGGGCGGCAGCTGGACGGCATGG
>SKWC01000222.1 GCA_007129145.1 Rubritepida sp. | reverse complement strand
GCCGGCGTCACCGGCCAGCGCATGGCCCGCTTCGGCCTGCTGGCCATGACCGCCTGCCGGCCGGTGCCCTTCGACCCCGCGACCTCGCCCGGGTTGCGCGACGTGCTGCGCGGCGGCTTCGCGAGGCCCGCCGAAGGGGCTTCCGCCCCGGGCGGGCGGCACCTATAAGCATCCCAGGGACCCGTAGCTCAGCTGGATAGAGCGCTGCCCTCCGAAGGCAGAGGTCGAAGGTTCGAATCCTTTCGGGTCCGCCAATCACTCGGACACACCCAGCGCCCCCGCCGCCCGAAAAGCGCGCCTCAGCCTCCCTGATAGGCCGAGAAGACCGCCTGCGTGCCGGCCTCGCCGCCCAGTTCCTCCGCCACGCGCTCGAACAGCCGCCGCGCCTGGCCGAGGCCCGGAAGGGCCAGGCCCATCGCCTCGGCCTCCGCCACCGCGATGCCGAGGTCCTTGAGGAAGTGCTTCACCATGAAGCCCGGCGCGAAATCCCCCGCCAGCATCTTCGGCCCCAGGCTGGTCAGCTGGAACGAGCCCGCCGCCCCCGGCGCGAGCGCCGCGACCACCGCCTCGCCATCCAGCCCGGCGCGGCGCGCATAGGACAGGCCCTCGGCCACGCCCATCACGGTCGAGGCGATGGTGATCTGGTTCGCCATCTTGGTGTGCTGCCCCTTGCCGGGGCCGCCCATGTGGCGGATCGCCTTGCCCATGCGCTGGAACACCGGCAGCGCGCGCGCGAAGGCATCCGCCTCGCCGCCCGCCATGATGGACAGCGCGGCGTTGCGCGCGCCCGGCTCGCCGCCCGAGACGGGGGCGTCCAGCGCGGCGCAGCCCTTCTGCGCGGCATCCTCGGCAAGGCGCATGGCCAGCCGCGGCGAGGAGGTGGTCATGTCCACCAGCACCGTCCCCGGGCGCGCGCCGGCCAGCAGCCCATCCGCGCCCAGCCACACCTGCTCCACATCCTGCGGGAAGCCCAGGATGGTGATGACGATGTCGCTCTCCGCCGCCAGCGCCGCCGGGCTGTCGGCCCATCGCGCGCCGGCGTCCAGCAGCGCCTGCACGCGCGGACCGCGCGAACGGTTGGCGATGGTCAGCGGATGGCCCGCCGCCTGCAGGTGCCCGGCCATGGGCGCGCCCATGATGCCAAGGCCCATGAAGCCGATGCGGGGAAGCGCGGTGTCGTTCATGCTGTGTCCTTCACGGCCTGCAGCGCGGCCCAGATGCGCGCCGGCGTGGCCGGCTGGCTGTCGAGATGCGCGCCGGCCCGCGCCAGCGCGTCGTTCACGGCGTTCATCAGCGCGCCGATGCCGCCCATCGTTCCGCCCTCGGCCATGCCCTTGATGCCGGCAGGTGTGCCGAGGCTGGGCGTGTCGTGGTGCGGCAGAGTGAAATCGGGCAGGTCGGCGGCGCGCGCAAGGGCGTAGTCCATGAATGAGCCCGCCAGCGCCTGCCCGTCCCCGGCATAGGCGGCGTGCTCCAGCATCGCGCCCGACAGCCCCATCGCGGTCGCGCCATGCGTCTGGCCCTCGACCACGAGGGGGTTGATGCGCGTGCCCGCATCCTCGGCCACCACATGGCGCAGGATGCGCAGCGCGCCGGTCGCGGGCTCGATCTCCAGCGCGCAGGCATGGGTGGAGTTGAAATAGGTCATCGCCGCCGGGTCGAGGCCGAGTTCGGGCGCGATGGCGCCCATCCTCCCCTCCATGATCCAGGAGGTCACGGCCATGGGCGCGCGCTTCGGCCCGGCGGGGCATCTGTTGGTCAGCCAGACCTGCACGTCATGGCCATACTCCTCCAGGCGGTATGGCCCGGCCAGGATCATCGCGACGACGCGCGCCAATTGGTTGGCGGGGAGGAAGGACCACGCGTCGAAATCCGCCTCCATCGCGCAGGTCAGTCCCAGCACCCGCCCGGTCAGCACGGCCACCACGCCCGGCGGGGCCCGCGCATGCGGATGCCGGCCGCACGGGTCACCGGGCGGCGGCAGCATCACAGGCGCATCCCGCTCGCGCGGTCGAACAGGTGCAGCCGGGCGGCGTCCACGCCCAAGCGGATCGTCTCGGCGCTGGTCCGGCGGGGCCGAGGCCCTTCGCGCGGTGGACAGACCACCGCCGCGGCGCTATGTGCCCAAGCACTTCCACGAACGGCACGGGCCGGGACGTCCCGCCCACCGGAGGCAGTGGAAGAGTGAAGACGTTTGTAGTATGCCCTCCACGCGCAAGGGCCGGCGTAGCACAGCGGTAGTGCAATCGATTCGTAATCGATAGGTCGCGAGTTCGATTCTCGCCGCCGGCACCATCCCCCTCGATCACCAGCGGTTACCCCGCCAGCAGCGCCTCCACCTCCGCCGCGGCTTCCGCGGCCGGCGTGCACGGCACAAGGCGCATCCCGGCCCGGACCAGCCTCGGCGCGAGATCGGCCGGTTCTGGCGCGGCCGGCGAATCGCAGATCACGACCACGCCCGCAGCCACCCCCGACGCGCCCCGCGCCAGCAGCGCCTCCAGCATCGGCAGGCTGACCGGGCGGAACAGCACCGCCCCATCCGCCCGGTTGCGCAGGGCCGGCGGCGGCGGCACCGCATCGGCGCGCAGATCCAGCCGCAGCCAGATCGCGGGCGGCGCGAAGGTGGCGGCGAAGGCGCGGCGCCGGTGTGCCACCTCGCGGTAGAGCAGGTCGTACTCCACCGCCATGGCCTGGGTGTCGCGCAGCAGCCCCTCATCCGCCTGCCAGGCGCGCACCGCATCGAGGCGCCGCGCGAAGCCCTCCGGATCGGCCGCGAGCCCGGCCAGCGCCTCCAGCAGCACGGCAGGGTCATGGCTGTCCGACAGCCAGCCGGCGCCGCTGCCGCGGATGCGCTCGCCCACGGCGCCCATGTCCAGGCCGAACACCGGCAGGCCGGCGGCCCAGAGCTCGGTCAGGGTGTGGCAATAGGTCTCGGGCCAGATGGACAGCACCGCACCCAGATGCGGCGCGATCGCCGCCACGCGCGCGGCGAACTCGTCGCGCTCGTAGGGCCCGTGCAGCACCAGCCCCGGCATGGGCGCCAGCCCGCCGCCGGTGTTGCCCAGCAGGTGGAACTCCACGCGCCGCCCGCCGTCCATCTCGGCCATGGCGCGCAGCAGCGCGGCGCCCTTGGCCACCGCGATGTTCCCCGGCACCAGCACCCGAAGCGGGCCGTCATCCGGAGGCGGCGCGCGCGGCGGCTCCATCCCCTCGAAGCTGCGCCCATGCGGGATCAGGCGGAAATCCGCCTGCCCCAGCGCGGGCAGCGCCTCGGCCAGGATGGCGCGCGCGGTGGGCGAGGTGGTGACGAAGGCGTCGCAGGCCGCGACCACCCCGCCCATCATGGCGCGCCAGCGATGCACGAAGGCGTCGCGCAGCGGCGGCACCTCATCCTCGCGCCACAGCTCGGCGCGGCAGGTGCCCTCCGCGCCCGCGCAGCGCCCGGCGCAATGGCGCATCGCCCCGTCCAGCAGCTTCACCGTGGGGCAGGCCAGGTAGAAATCATGCAGCGACAGCACCACCGGGATGCCCAGCGCCCGCGCCACCTCGGCCAGGCCCAGCCCGTGCCAGGCCAGGTGGCGCACATGCACCATCTCGATGGCGTGGCGCAGCAGCAGCCCGGCCAGGATCGCGTCGTATTCGCGGCTGCGGTGCACCGCCATGGCCAGCGGCCGCGACAGCCGCTGCACCGAGACATCGCGCAGCTCGCCCCCCTCCAGCCGCCGGAGCAGCAATTCCCGCCCGTCCGAGCGCAGCAGCCATGGCTCGTAGCGGTCCTCCAGCGCGCGCATCAGGTCGAGGTTGGTCTGCGGCGTGCCGCCGCTTTCCGTCGAGATCACGAACAGCAGCCGCGGCCGCGGCGGGCGGGCGTCGCGGAAGGCGCGGCGGACGCGCCAGCGCATGCCCTGCATCGCCTCGTCGCCGAAGCAGCCGCGCACCAGCGCGGTGTATTCGGGGTAGCGCGCATCCACCACCGCACGCCCCGCCGCCAGCAGCGCATCCTTCGCCGCGCCGAAGCTGGCCGAGCGGCGGTGCCGCACATGGGTGCGGTCGTCCACCACATGGCGCCAGCCCGCGCGCAGCGCGCGCATGCACCAGTCGTTCTCCTCGCCATAGCCGCGCGGGAAGGCGGCCTCGTCCAGCGCGCCCACCGCATCAAGCGCGTCGCGGCGCATGTAGAGGCAGAAGCCATGCCCCGTCGGCACCTCGGGATAGGTCACGAGCGCCGCCTGCGCCACCAGCCGCGACAGGTCATCGGGGCCGAGCCCCGCGGGGGCGGGGTTCGCCACCCCGCTCTCGGGCGCCGAGAAGGGGCCGGCATTGTCCGACAGCGGCGTCGCACTCGCGACATCGGGGGCGGAGTGGGCGGCGGCGACCAGCCCCTCCAGCCAGCGCGCCGGCACCACCGCGTCCGAGTTCAGCAGCACCACATCATCGCGCCCGGCAAGCTGGATGCCGCGGTTGCAGGTGGCGGTGAAGCCGAGGTTGGCCGCGTTCTCCAGCACCTCGATGCCCGGCCGGCCGCGATAGGGCGCCAGCACCCCGGCGATGGCCGGATCGGTGCTGGCATCGTCGATCACGATCAGCCGCGCCGCGCCATTGGTGTTCGCCACCACCGAGGCCAGGCAGCGCGCCAGATCCTCGGGCGCGTTGTGCACCGGCACCACGATCGTGACCCCGGGCCGCCCGCGCGCCAGCCCGCGCCAGGGACCGTCGCCCGCGCCGCGCGGCAACGCCAGCCCCGCCAGCACCGCG
>SKWC01000076.1 GCA_007129145.1 Rubritepida sp. | reverse complement strand
GCGCTCGCCCTGCCAGTGCAGGTAGCCTTCCTCCTCCAGCGCGGCCAGCATCGCCGCATCCACCACCGCCTCGAAAGGCCGGCCGGCGCGGCGGGCGATCCGGGCGGGCTCCACGCCCTCGGCCAGGCGAAGCCCCATCAGCATGGCCTCGCGCCCGCGCTCCTGCGGGTCGAGGATCGTCTCCTCCACCGCGGCATGGCCGTCGCGCTCGACCCGGGCGGCCCATTCCTCCGGCGCGCGGTGGCGTCGGGTGGCCAGCATCCCCCCATCCAGCAGCAGCCGCTGATGCGCGCCAGGACCGATGCCCAGGTAGTCGCCATAGCGCCAATAGGCCAGGTTGTGGCGGCTCTCGGCGCCGGGCCGCGCATAGTTGCTCACCTCATAGGGAAGCAGGCCGAAACCCGCCGCCTCCTCCGCGGTGGCTTCATACATCCGCGCGCCCTCGGCATCGGGCGGCAGGCGGAAGGCGCCACGCGCGTGTTCTGTGGCGAAGCGCGTGCCCGGCTCGATGGTGAGCTGGTAGAGGCTGAGATGGTCCGCCGCCAGCGCCAGCGCCGCGCGCAGCTCCGCCCGCCAGGCGGCCTCATGCTGGCCGGGCCGCGCATAGATCAGGTCGAAGGACAGGCGCGGGAATATGGCGCGCGCCGCCTCCAGCGCCGCGATCGCCTGGGGCGCGTCATGCTCGCGCCCCAGGAAGCGCAACGCCGCCTCATCCAGCGCCTGCACGCCCAGCGAGGCGCGGTTCACCCCGGCCGCGGCGAAATCACGCAGCCGCGATGTCTCCACGCTGGTGGGGTTGGCTTCCAGCGTGATCTCGATGTCCTCGGCGAAGTCGAAATGCGCCCGCGCGTCGGCGATCAGCGCCGCCACCGTCGCGGGCTCCATCAGCGAAGGCGTGCCGCCGCCAAAGAAGATGGACACCAGGCGCCGCCGGCCCACCCGCGCCGCCTCATGCGCCAGTTCGCGGCGCAGCGCCGCGCGGAAGCGGCCATGATCCACGCCCCCCGGCCGCACATGCGAGTTGAAGTCGCAATAGGGGCATTTCGAGGCGCAGAAGGGCCAATGGATGTAGAGGGCGAGGGGTTCCACCCGCCGCACCTGCGACCGCGCCCGCGCGCTGTCAACCGGCCTCCCCCGCTTGGCCGGCCGCGGGGCAACGCGCCATACTGGCCGCAGCGAAAAACCACAGCACGAGGAAGCGCATCATGCCCAGCCTGTTCGATCTCACCGGAAAGGTCGCCATCGTCACCGGCGGCAGCCGCGGCATCGGCCGTGCCATCTGCGAGCGCCTGGCCGAGCATGGCGCGAAGGTGGTTGTCAGCTCGCGCAAGCTCGACGCCTGCCAGCAGGTGGTGGAGGCCATCCAGGCCAAGGGCGGCACGGCCATGGCGGTGGCCGCCAACATCGGCCGCAAGGAGGAGCTGCAGGCGCTGGTGGACGCCACCCGCGCCGCCTGGGGGCAGGTGGACATCCTGGTCTGCAACGCCGCGGTGAACCCGTATTTCGGCCCGTCCCAGAACATCCCGGACGAGGCCTATGACCGCATCATGAACTCCAACGTCCGCTCCAACCTCTGGCTGTGCCAGATGGTGATCCCGGAGATGGCGGCGCGCGGCGATGGCAGCGTGATCATCGTGAGTTCCATCGGCGGCTTCCGCGGCTCGCCAAGGCTCGGGATCTATGGCGTGTCCAAGGCGGCCGACATGCAGCTGGCCCGCGCCCTGGCCACGGAATGGGGGCCGCAGGGCGTGCGCGTGAACGCCATCGCGCCCGGGTTGATCCGCACCGATTTCGCCCGCGCCCTGTGGGAGGATCCGGTGAACCTGAAGAAGCGCACCCGCGACACGCCGCTGCTGCGCATCGGCGAACCCGACGAGATCGCGGGCGCCGCCGTGTTCCTGGCAAGCAAGGCCGCGGGCTTCATGACCGGCCAGAGCATGGTGATCGACGGCGGCGTCCTGGCCGGGCCGCCGCTGCTGGGCGATGAGTGAGGCGGGCGCCGGTCACTGACCGCCGGTCCTCCACGGGAACCTGCTGCTTCCGGGAGGCAGCAGCAGGCCCAGCTGGCGCATGGAGGCGTGGCCGCCGCGGGCGATGATGATGTGGTCATGCAGGACCACCCCCATGTCCGCGGCCAGGGCCTGGATCTCGTAGGTCCGCTGGATATCCGAATCGCTCGGGGCCGCATGTCCGGATGGATGGTTGTGCACCAGGACGATGCCGGCCGCGTTCAGCAGCAGGGCACGGCGGAGCACCTGGGCCGGGACCACCGGAACCTCCGTCACCGCACCCGTGGCCAGGTGTTCCGAGGCGATCAGCCGGTGCTGCGCGTCGAGGAAGAGCGCATGGAATTCCTCCACCTCGCAATGGCCGAGCCGGGCGTTCAGGTAGTCCATGACCAGCTTCGACTGGTCGAGCACCGGGGCGGCTTCGAGGCGCACCATGGTGAGGTGCAGCGCCGCCTCATGGATGGCCTTCAGCAGCCTCGACTGGCGCACCGTCAGATAGGGGGCCTGGCAGAGCTGGTGGAAATCCGCGCTGACCACGCCCGCGAAATCATCGAACTCCTCGATCAGCCTGTCGGCGGCCGCGGCCGCGCACGACCACGACATGACATTGGTGAGCAGGTTCAGCAGCAGCTCACGCCCCCGCATGTCCTCCGAGACCGGCTGCCCGGCGCGCGAACCGAGCCGGTCGGACAGGCGCCCACGGAAGGGCATGCTGGATTTCCGTCGACCGTGGAGGGCCTTGACGCCGCCACGCCGCCTCGCTCCGTCCAACATGATCCCCAGCCTTTCAATTGAGCGGGGGACATACAGCCAACCACAACCATAGGCTGTATGGAAGCGCGTCGGATAGCGTCGGAACCGCGTCGGCCGGGCGCTCGGGGGCCTGCCGGCGCGAGGTCAGCGCGTGAGATTCTCAGAGATGTAGGGCGGCAGGGCAAAGGCGCCCACATGGATCTCGGGCGTCCAGTAGCGCGTGGCGCCCAGAATGCCCGCCGCCTCCGCGCGGGCGCGGATGGTCGCCGCGTCATGCCCGCGCAGCGCGGCGTCCTTGGCCGCCCAGCCCAGCGTCATGAAGCCGCCCACATAGGTCGGCACGGCGGCGACATAGGCCCAGGTGTCGGGGAAGGCCTTGGCGCGGCGCAGGTTGGTCTCGCGCAGTTCCTCGGCCTGCATGAAGGGCACGCCGCACTGGTTCACGATGAGGCCCTGCGCGGAGAGCAGGCGCGCGGCGTTCGCGTAGAACTCATCGGTGAACAGCACCTCGCCCACGCCGATGGGGTCCGTGCTGTCCACGATCACCACGTCGAAGCTGCCGGAGGTGGCCTGCCGCACATAGTCGATGCCGTCGCCCACGATGACCTCGGCGCGCGGGTCGGTCCAGGCGTCGCCCGCGATGCCGGGCATGAATTCCTTGGCGAGGCGGATCACCTCGCCGTCGATCTCGACCATCACGGCCTTTTCGACGTTGCGGTGCTGCAGGACGCGCCGCAGCACGCCGCCATCGCCCGCGCCGATGATCAGCACGCGCGTGGCCGCGCCATGCGCCAGCAGGGGCACATGGGTCAGCATCTCCTGGTAGACGAATTCGTCGCGCTCGGTGATCTGCACCACGCCGTCCAGCAGCATGACGCGGCCGTGGCTGGTGCTTTCGAACACCATGATGTCCTGGAAATCGCTCTGCACGCGGGCCAGCTCGCGCTTCACCAGGAAGCGCTGGCCCCAGTCGGGATACAGGGTCTCGTTCACCCAGGAATCGGTCGCCATCGTCGTTTCTCCAAACCCCATGAAGAAGGGCCGGGCGTCGCCACCCGGCCCTGTTCCGCATCTTCAGGCGGCGGCGCTCAGCCGATCAGGCCGCGCTTGTGCTCGGCCAGCTGCACGCGCTCGGGCAGGAAGCCGCGCTTGAGCGAGGGCAGCGCCTTGTAGGGGTCGCAGTCGCCGCACACGAAGATGTCCAGCGCCGCGTAGTCGCGCTCCGGCCAAGTGTGGATGGACACATGGCTCTCGGCCAGCACCAGCACGCCGCTCACGCCGCCATTGGGCGAGAAGTGGTGGAAATGCCCGTGCAGGATGGTCGCACCCGTGGCGATGGCGGCCTCGCGCAGCACGGCGTCGATGTGGCCGGGATCGTCGAGGTTGGTGGCGCCCCACAGATCGATGATCAGGTGCGTGCCGGCATAGCGCACGCCGTTGCGTTCGACGAAGTAGTCCTTCGCCTCCTCAACCGAACCGTGCCCCGCGGGGGAATGGGCGATGTTCTGGGCGTTGCTCGGCTGCATTTCCGAGTCCATCCCCAGTCGGACGAGAGAGTCCATGGCGGTCTCCTTTCCTACCAGCAGATGACCAGCTGTATCGGCTGTGCGGCCACCGCGGCCGTCGGTTCGATCAAGGTCAGTGGCCGGCGCATATGGGGCACATGGGCCGGGGGGTCAATGGAAAACGGGACCATCAGCCCGTCCTGCGTGCAATGCTGTCCTGTGCTGTTCAGTCAACGGCCCGCGCGGTGTCCAGACGTGCCAGGCGCTGTGGCAAGCCGCGGAACAATTGCAGTTCCCGCGCGACGCGCGGCAGGTCGGCCAGCCCACGCACCGGATCCATGGTGAGCGCGTCGAAGGCCGCCTGCAGCGCGGGCGCGTCGAGCCGACCGGCATAGGCCGCGCGCAGCCCCGGCAGCGCGGCATCCTGCCCGCCCAGGATGTGCAGCGCCGCGAGGCGCAGGATGCTGCGCTGGGCTTCGGCCGGCAGCGCGCCCTCCGCGGCTGCGGCGACCTCAGCCAGATGCGC
>SKWC01000038.1 GCA_007129145.1 Rubritepida sp. | reverse complement strand
GCCCGGCCAGCGGGTCGGCGGCGCGCAGCCGCCCCAGCAGCCGCCGCGCGAGGCCGATGGTCATGGCGGATTGCAGCGCCAGCCGGCGCGAGGCGACCAGCCGTGGCAGCGCCTCGGCGCGGTCGAGCAGCGCCTCCACCTGGTCCAGCATCGCGTCCAGCACGGCGCGGCGCTGCGGGTTGGCGGGGGTGAAGAAGGCGTCCTCGCCGCCTGCCGGCGCCATCCAGGATTGCGGGATATAGACGCGCCCCAGGGCGGCGCGGTCGTCGCCCATGTCCTGGATGTGGTTCAGGATCTGCAGGGCGGTGCACAGCCCATCGGCGGCGGCCTCGGCCGCGGGGGGCGCGCCGCCGTGCAGGCGCAGCAGCATCCGCCCCACCGGATCGGCGCTGCGGGTGCAGTAGTCCAGCAGCGCGGCCCAGTCCGGGTAGCGCGCCTGCCGCGCATCCTGGCGGAAGGCATCCAGCATGCGCCGCGCCTCGACCGCGCCAACGCCGGCCCGGTGCATGGCCGCGGCCTGCGGGATGGCGGTGGCAGGGTCGTCCAGCGCGGCGTCCAGCGCATCCAGCCGCGCCAGCTTCTCATCCGGCGGCAGGGTCGCGCTGTCGGCGATGTCGTCGGCGGTGCGCACGAAGCGGTAGAAGGCCATCACCTGGGCCCGCACCGCGGGGGCCAGGATCAGCGAGGCGGTGGGGAAATTCTCGCTGTCATGGTCCCGGTTGGCCGGGCCGGGGGCGGCCACGCCATTCATGTGCCCTTGGCGGGGCTGTAGGCGCGGCCACGCCAGCCGGCCTTCAGCCCCAGCATCGAGCGCACCAGCGCGGTCCACTGGATGGCCAGCGCCACCAGCACGGTCAGCGGGTGCAGCGGCACGGTCCACCAGGGCTCGCCGGTGCGGATGGTCACGGCCGCGCGCAGGGCGAACATCAGCAGGATGGTCAGGACCGCCAGCGGGCTGGGCAGCAGCGCCCAGGGCCAGAGATGCGCGCCCGCCAGCAGCACCGTCCAGATCGGCAGGCCGATGGGCGTGGCCATGCCCTCGCGCGCGTTCTTGATGAAGCCGCCCCAAGCGACCGAGAAGCTCTCGTACATGCGGCAGCTGGCCAGCGGCGTGCCGTCCACCACCTCGGTGTCGAAGCCGCGTGTGCGGAACAGCCGCGCCAGCGCGATGGCGTCGTGCAGCACGCCCTTGATGGTGCTGTGCCCGCCGGTCGCCTCATAGGCGCGGCGCTCGGCCAGGATCAGCTGGCCGCAGGCGGCCGCGAGGCTCGGCTTCTTCTGGATGGCCCGGCCGCCGAAGGGCAGGTAGCAGATCAGCAGGAAGTTGATGAAGGGCACGGTCAGCCCCTCGCCGATGGTGCGCATCTCCTGGCGCGGAACGCCGCTGATCAGGCCGATGTTCTTCTCCAGGCTGTGCGCCGCCATGGCGGCGGCGGCATGCGGGGCCAGGCGCACATCGGCGTCGATGAACAGGAAATGCGTGCCGCGCGCGGCTTCCGCCAGCCGGGCGCAGGCGTGCACCTTGCCGGTCCAGCCCGGCGGCAGGGAAGGGGCGGCGACCAGCCGCACGCGCGGGTCGCGCTCGGAATAGCCTCGCACGATGGCGGCGGTGGCGTCGGTGCTGCCGTCGTCCATCACCACCACCTCGACGGCGCAGCCCGTCGAGGCCAGCGCCGCATCCAGGCAGCCGGCGATGTTGGCTTCCTCGTTGCGGGCCGGTATCAGGATGGAGACCATGGTGCCATCGGCCGGCCTTCCGGTCAGCCGCGGCATGTTCCGCAGGTTGATGATGCCGAATATGATCGGCATCAGCGCCAGCGCCAGCGCGATCGGTGCGAAATCCATCAGCCTGCATCTCCCGGACGCCCGCGTGTTCCGTGTCGCGGGTCATGGCGCTGCCCCCGCAGCAGCGCGCGCAAATACTGCCAGGAGCCGTAGAGCCCGCCCATCCCCTGCCTACCCTCCAAAACCGCCTCGAAACGTTCCGGATCCTGGCTGATCGCATCCGCCGCCAGGCGGTCCATCACCGCGGTCATGGCGTCGCGGATCGCCTCGGTGCGGGCGGCGCGGTCGAGGCCGCGCAACTCCGCCGCGTCCAGCGGCGCGCCAAAGGCGATCAGCGCCTCGCCGCGCTTCTCGGTCCAGTGGGTGTATTCCATGGCGGTGGGGATGATCACCGCATCCGGCGCCACCTCGGGCAGGCGGGTCACGCCGGGGGCCAGCGGCACCGGGCGTTCGCGCACATCGGCGAAGCGGCCGGGCGCGTTCATCCAGAGCATGTGGCGCGGATCGGCCAGAACCTCGCGCGCCGTCTGCAGGAAACGCACCGCGCCGCGCGCGCTCTCCTGCTCGATGCCGAAGACGCCCAGCCGCTTCATGAAGCGGTACTTTTCCAGCGCGGCGGCGTCGATCGGCGTGAAGCCCGGGCGGTCCAGGAAAAAGCGGCGCATCATCAGCAGGATGAGCACGCCGTCCCACCAGCCGGGGTGGTTCATCAGGATGATGGCGGGCCGGCCTTCCGGCGCCTGGGGCCAGCCCCAGCGCGCCACCCGCAGCGCGGTGAAGGACCCCGCGAAGGTGCGGGTGAAGGCGACATCGAAGAAGCGCATCATGCGCTCCGACCGCAGCGCGACCGGCGATTCCCCCTCCCCCGCCACCGGATCAGCCGTCCAGCAGCTCGGCCTCGCGCCGGCCGGCGCGTTCCGCTTCCGGCGTCATGCCGCGCCCGCCCAGGTCCTGGTCCAGCGCATCGGCGGCGATCCAGCCCGACATCATCACCATGGGCATGCCCGGCCCCGGATGCGCGGCACCCCCGGCCAGGTACAGCCCCTTCACATGGCGCGAGCGGTTGCCCGGCTTGAAGGCGCCGGTGAAGGCCCCGTGCGAGGCCAGCCCGTAGATCGCGCCGTTCAGCACGCGGTAGCGCTCATGGATGTCCACCGGCGTCAGGCGGTGCTCCACCACGATGCGCTCCTCGATGTCGGGCATCCCGGCGGTGCGCTTCAGCTTGTCCAGGATCTTCTGGCGGTAGCCCGGGAACATCTCGGCCCAGTCCTGGCCGGGGCGGATGTAGGGCGTGTGCACCAGCACATAGAGCGCCTCGCCGCCTTCCGGCGCGCTGGTCGGGTCGGTCGCGGCGGTCGCGGCCAGATAGGCCGTGGGGTCGGGCGCGGGCACGCCCTTCTTGTAGATGGCGTCGAACTCCTCCCCGGCGTCGCGGGAGAAGACGAAGCAGTGATGCGCCAGATGCTCGTAGCGCCTGTTCAGCCCCAGGTAGAGCACCACGCCGCTGCAGGCGGGCTCGAACCCCTTCTTGTCATAGGCGGTGCCCGCCGCCCCGCCCACCAGTTCGCGGTAGGTGCGGATGGCGTCCATGTTGGAGATCACGGCGTCGCAGGCGATGCGCTCACCGGTCGCGAGCTTCACCGCCACCACCTTGCCGTTCTCGATGTCGAAGCCGGTCACGTCGCTGCCGGGGCGCAGGTCAGCGCCCAGTTCGCCCGCCAGCTTCGCCAGCCCCTCGGCCACGGCGCGGGTGCCGCCCACCGGGTACCACACGCCCTCGCTGGCCTGCATGTCCCCGATCGAGGACAGCACGGCCGGCGCCAGATAGGGGTTGGAGCCGACATACTGGCAGAAATGGTCCAGCATCTGCGCCAGGCGCTCATCCGGGACATGGCCGCGGATCACCTTCGCCACCGTCTGGCCCATGCGCAGCGACAGCACGTCGCGCAGGGTCGAGGGGCTGAAATTGGCCTTGAGGTCCAGAGTGTCGCCCACGCCCTCGACCGATTTCCAGAAGAAGAAGCGCTCGGACACGCCATGCAGGTGCTTCGCGACGTCCTGGAACTTGCGGTATCCCGCGCCCAGCCCCTTGCCCGGGTTGAAGCGGTCCATGGCGTCGGCCATGGCGTCCACATTCTCCAGTAGGTCGATGCGGGTGCCGTCGTCGAAGAAGCAGCGCCACTGCGGGTCCAGCCGGATCAGCGGCATTTCGCGCGTCTGGTCGCGCCCGGCCTCGGCGAAGATGCGGCGCAGCACGCGCGGCACGGTCAGGATGGTCGGGCCCATGTCGAAGCGGAAGGACCCGCTGCCGTCGGGCGCGTCCAGGAACAGCTGCGCGGCCTTGCCGCCCAGCCAGGGGTTCTTGTCCAGCAGGGTGACGCGGTGGCCGCGCGCGGCCGCGGTGCAGGCGGCCGCGAGACCCCCCAGCCCCGCCCCCACCACAACGACATGGGACGACATGGATATGCTGCTCCTTAGCGGGCGATAGCCGGCGCGAGCGCCGGGTTCAGCGCCAGATCCTCCTGGATGAGGCGCGTGGTGATCCGCGCGCCCTCATAGATCACGGGCAGGCCCGAGCCCGGATGCGTGCCGCCGCCCACCAGATACAGGCCCTGGGTGTCGTTGAAGCGGTTGCGCGGCCGGAAGCTCAGCATCTGCATGAGGTCGTGGCTGAGGTTGAAGGTCGCCCCATAGCCCACCGCGTAGTCGTCCTGCCACTGCTGCGGCGAGACGATGCGCTCATAGCGCAGCCGCGCCTCGATGTCGGGCACGCCGAGATCGGCCAGGCGCCGGATCGCGAGGTCGCGGTAGGGCTTGGTTTCCTTCCGCCAATCCGCGCCGAAGCGCAGGTTGGGCACCGGCACCAGCATGTAGATGGCCGAATGGCCGGGCGGCGCCAGCGAGGGGTCGGTCACGCTCGCGTTCTGCACATAGAGGCTGGGCTCGGGCGGCAGGATCCCGTTCTCGATCTGGTGGATGTTCTGCTGGTAGGTCTCGCTCAGCAGGACGTTGTGGTGCG
>SKWC01000465.1 GCA_007129145.1 Rubritepida sp. | reverse complement strand
TGTCGCGCGGCGAAGCCAAGGCGGCGCAGCCGCCGCCCGGCGCCTGAGGGCATAGCACAATGCGCTGCCCCTTCTGCGGCCATGAGGAGACGCAGGTGAAGGACAGCCGTCCCTCCGAGGACGGCGCCTCCATCCGCCGCCGCCGCTTCTGCCCCGGCTGCGGCAACCGCTTCACCACCTTCGAGCGCGTGCAGCTGAAGGAGCTGTGGGTGCTCAAGACCGACGGCCGCCGCGTGCCCTTCGACCGCGACAAGCTGGCCAAGTCCATCCGCATCGCCTGCCGCAAGCGCCCCGTGGACGATGAGCGGATCGAGCGCATCGTCAATGGGATACAGCGCCGTCTTGAGATGGAGACGGAGGCCGAGATCCCCTCGCGCCGGATCGGCGAGGCGGTGATGGAGGCGCTTCGCACGGTGGATGAGGTGGCCTATGTGCGCTTCGCCTCGGTCTATCGGAATTTCAGTGAAGCCAAGGACTTCCAGGCCTTTCTTGGCAGCCTGGATCAGGTCTGAGCATGGCCGCGCCCGAGGATGAGGCGCATATGCGCGCGGCGCTGGGCTTGGCCGCGCGCGGGCTGGGCAACACCTGGCCCAACCCGGCGGTGGGCTGCGTGCTGGTCAAGCATGGGCGCGTGATCGGCCGCGGCTGGACCCAGCCGGGCGGGCGCCCGCATGCCGAGACGGTGGCGCTGGAATGCGCGGGCGCGGAAGCCGCGGGGGCCACCGCCTATGTCACGCTCGAGCCCTGCTCGCACCATGGGCGCACGCCGCCCTGCTGCGACGCGCTGATCCGCGCCGGCGTGCGCCGCGTCGTGGTGGCGATGCGCGACCCCGATGCACGGGTGGATGGGCGCGGCTTCGCGCGGCTGCGTGCGGCCGGCATCGCGGTCGAGGAAGGGCTGTTCGGACCCGAGGCGGCGGCGTTGAACGCCGGCTTCGTGAACCGCATCCGCGCGGGGCTGCCGCTGGTCACGCTGAAGCTGGCTTCCACCCTGGATGGGCGCATCGCCACCGCCACGGGCGAAAGCCGCTGGATCACCGGCGATGCCGCGCGGCGCGCGGTGCATGCGCTGCGCGCGCGGCACGACGCGGTGCTGGTGGGCAGCGGCACGGTGCTGGCCGACGACCCGGACCTGACCTGCCGCATCCCCGGCATGGACCCGGTGCCCATGCTGCGCGTCATCGCCGATGCGCGGCTGCGCACCCCCCATGATGCGCGCTTGGTGCGCGGCGCGGCCGAGCATCCGACATGGCTGCTGACGGGGCCGGGGCATCGCCCTTCGGCGCTGTCGCCCTATATCCAGGCGGGCGTGCAGGTGGTCAGCGTGGCGCGTGGCGGGGCGCTCGGCCTGCGTCCGCCGGAGATGCTGGCCGCACTCGGCGCGCGCGGCGTCACGCGGGTGCTGGTCGAGGGCGGCGCCGGGCTGGCCGCCAGCCTGCTGGGGGCGGGTCTGGTGGACCGGCTGGTCTGGTTCCACGCGCCCGGCATCATGGGTGCGGAGGGCTGGCCGGCGGCCGGGCCGCTCGGGCTGGAGGCGCTGGCATCCATGCCGCGCTTCCGCCTGCTGGGCAGCGCGGCGGTGGGCTGCGATGTGATGAGCGAATTCGCGAAGGAGTGAGGCGGATGTTCACCGGGATCGTCACGGCGCTGGGCAGCCTGCGCGAGGTGCAGCCCATCGGCGGCGGGCATGACATGCGCCTCGTCATCGGGGTCGCGCCGGAATTCCTGCAGGGGGCCGTGGTCGGCGCCTCCATCGCCTGCTCGGGCTGCTGCCTGACGGTGGTGGATCTCTACGCCGACAGCTTCTCGGCCAATGCCAGCGCCGAGACGCTGTCGCGCACCACGCTGGGCGGCTGGAAGCCGGGGCGGCGGATCAACATGGAGCGCAGCCTGAAGCTGGGCGACGAGCTGGGCGGGCACCTGGTGTCGGGCCATGTGGATGCGGTGGGCGAGGTGGTCTCGGCCACGCCCGAGAACGCATCGGTGCGCTGGCGCTTCCGCGTGCCCGAGGCGATCGCGCCGCATATCGCGGTGAAGGGCAGCGTGGCGGTGGATGGCGTGTCGCTCACCGTGAACGAGGTCGCGGGCAATGAGTTCGGCGTGAACATCATTCCCCACACCGCCGCCGTGACCAGCTTCGGCACCTTGCAGCCGGGCGATGCCGTGAATATCGAGATCGACACATTGGCGCGCTATGTGGCGCGCCTCATGGAGTTCCGTGCGTGAGCGTCACTGCCACCCTCTCCGAATTCATCACCCCCACCGAGGAGCTTCTGGAGGAAGCGCGGCGGGGGCGCATGTTCATCCTGGTGGATGACGAGGACCGCGAGAACGAGGGCGACCTCGTCATCCCCGCGCAATTCGCGACGCCGGATGCCATCAACTTCATGGCCCGCCACGCGCGCGGGCTGATCTGCCTGGCGATGGCGCGGCCGCGGGTCGAGCAGCTGGAGCTGCCGCTGATGGCGCAGTCCAACGGCACGCGGCACCAGACCGCCTTCACCGTCTCGATCGAGGCGCGCGACGGTGTCACCACCGGCATCAGCGCCGCCGACCGCGCGCGGACCATCGCGGTGGCCATCAACCCCGAGCTCGGCCGCGAGCATATCGTCACCCCGGGCCATGTGTTTCCGCTGGTGGCGCGGGAGGGCGGGACGCTGGTGCGCGCGGGCCACACCGAGGCGGCGGTGGATTTCGCGCGGCTGGCCGGGCTGAACCCCTCGGGCGTGATCTGCGAGATCATGAACGACGACGGCTCCATGGCCCGGCTGCCGGACCTCGTGACCTTCGCGCAGCGGCACGGCCTCAAGCTCGGCACCATCGCGGACCTGATTGCCTACCGCCGCCGCACCGAGCGGCTGGTGCGCCGCGTCGAGGGCGGCGAGGCGCGCCACGCAGTGGGCGGCGACTGGACGCTGCATGTCTATGAATCCACGCTGGACCCGGTCGAGCATGTGGCGCTGGTCAAGGGCGACGTGACCACCGCCGAGCCGGTGCTGACGCGCATCCACGCGGCCAACCTGCTGAGCGACATGGTGATCGGCCGCTCGCTGATGGATCTGCACGCGGCGATGGAGGCGATCGCCGCGGAAGGGCGCGGCGTGGTGGTGCTGCTGCGCGATTGGCGGCGCGACGGCATCTCCGAGCAGCTGCGCGCCGCGCGCGCGCCCTCCGGCCAGCCGCTGCTGCGCGACTATGGCATCGGCGCGCAGATCCTGGCCGACCTCGGCGTGCGCGAGATCATCCGCCTGTCCAACCACCCGCGCCCGCTGGTGGGGCTGGAGGGCTGGGGGCTGCGGGTGCTGGAAACCCGCCCGCTGGCCGGCGAGCGCCGCCGATGAGCACCGCCGACGCGCCCGAACGCGCGATACCCCGCATCGACGGCCCGGCGCCGCGGCTGCTGCTGATCCAGGCGCCCTATTACGCCGCCGTGGTGGGCGGCATGCGCGCCGGCGTCGAGGAGGTGGCGGCCCAGGCCGGCGCGAGCCTCGAGGTGGTCGATGTCGCGGGCGCCTTCGAACTGCCGGCCGCGCTGCGCATGGCGCTCTCGACCGGCGAGGACCGCTGGGACGCCTATGTGCTGCTGGGCTGCGTGGTGCGTGGCGAGACCGACCACTACGACCACATCTGCCGCGAATCCATGGCGGGCATCATGGCGCTGACCGCGGCCACGGGTGCGGCGGTGGGCTGCGGCCTGCTGACGGTCCACAGCCTGGCCCAGGCCGAGGCGCGGGCCGAACCCGGGCCGCACAACAAGGGTGCCGAGGCCGCGATTGCGGCGCTGCTTCAACTGGGGCTGCGCCGCCGCTGGGGGGTGGCGTGAAACAGCCCCGCAACCCGCACACCGGGCGGCCGCGCACCGCCGCGCGCGTCGCCGCCGTGCAGGCGCTGTTCCAGGCCGAGCAATCGGGCGAGAGCGTCGAGACGGTGATGGACCAGTTCATCCGCCACCGCCTGGGCCGGCTGGCCGGGCAGGAGGGCTATGAGGATGGGCGGGTCGAGACGGCCGACGTGCCGCTCTTCGCCCGCGTGCTGCGCTGCGCCGCCACCGAGGCGGCCGACCTGGACGAGGCGATCGCGCGGCACCTCGCCGTGGGCTGGGGGATGCCGCGGCTCGATCCGGTGCTGCGCGCCATCCTGCGCGCCGCGGGTGCCGAGCTTCGCGATGGGGAAGGCCCGCCCGCGCGGGTGGTGATCAAGGAGTACATGGACATCGCCCATGGCTTCTTCTCGGGCGAGGAGCCGCGCTTCTGCAACGGCGTGCTGGACGCGCTGGCGCGCACGCTCCGCGCCGAGGAATTCGTGCGCCCGTGACTCTCCCGCCCGAATTCTCGCTGATCGCGCGGCATTTCCGGCCGCTGGCGGGGCATGGGGCGCTTGATCTGCTGGATGACGCGGCGCTGCTGGACCCGCCGCCGGGGCGGCAGCTTGTGCTGGCCGCCGATGCCATGGTGGCGGGGGTGCATTTCCTGGCCGAAGACCCGCCGGAGACCATCGGGCGCAAGCTGCTGCGGGTGAACCTGTCCGACCTGGCCGCCATGGGCGCGGAGCCGGTGGGTTATCTGATGACCATCGCCATTGCGCGCGGCACGGCCGATGGCTGGGTGGCGGCGCTCTCGGCGGGGCTGGCGCAGGACCAGGCGCGCTTCGGCATCGGGCTGCTGGGCGGCGACACCGTCTCGACCCCCGGCCCGGCCTGCCTGTCGCTGACCATCATCGGCAGCGTGCCGCCGGGCCTCGCGCTGCGGCGCCAGGGCGCGCGGCCGGGCGATGATGTCTGGGTCAGCGGCGTGATCGGGCGCGGGCTGCTGGG
>SKWC01000191.1 GCA_007129145.1 Rubritepida sp. | reverse complement strand
CCGGCCGAGGCCCCCCCGCCCAGCGGCGCGCGGCCGATCACCGACCCGGGCGGCGGCGCGGTGCAGGCGGCGCTGTATGACCGCAACGCCCTGCCGCCCGGTGCGCGGGTGGCCGGCCCCGCCATCATCCAGGAGGCCGAGACCGCGACGCTGGTGCCCGAGGGCTTCCGCGCCGGGCCCAATGCCGCGGGCCACATCCTGATCGAGAGGATCGCGCCATGACCGCGCCGCTGTCCGAGATCGACGTCCAGATCCTGTGGAACCGCCTGCTCTCGGTGGTCGAGGAGCAGGGGCAGACGCTGGTGCGCACCGCCTTCAGCACCTCCGCGCGCGAGGCGGGCGACATCTCGGCGGGCGTGTTCGACATGCGCGGGCGGATGCTGGCCCAGGCCGTCACCGGCACGCCCGGCCACATCAACTCGATGGCGCGGGCGGTGGTGCATTTCCTCGACGCCTTCCCGGCGGAGACGCTGGTGGACGGCGACGTGCTGATGACCAACGACCCCTGGAAGGGCACGGGCCACCTGTTCGACCTGACGGTGGTGACGCCGATCTTCCTGGATGGCCGGGCGGTGGCGATGTTCGCCAGCACCACGCATCTGGTGGACATCGGCGGCATCGGCGCCAGCGTCGAGGGGAGGCAGATCTACCATGAGGGGCTGTATATCCCGCTGATGCACTTGGCGCGCGCCGGGCGCATGAACGAGGACCTGCTGAACATCGTGCGGGTGAATGTGCGCGAACCCGTGCAGGTGGTGGGCGACATCTACGCGCTGGTGGCCTGCAACGAGACGGGCGGGCGGCAGCTTCTGGCGATGATGCGCGAATTCGCCCTGCCGGACCTGGATGAGTTGGGCGAGGCCGTCATCTCGCGCTCGCGCCGCGCCATGGCGGAGGCCATTGGCAAGCTGCCGCGCGGTTCCTGGTCGGCCTCCATGACCATCGACGGCTTCGAGGCGCCGGTGACGCTGGCGGCGACGCTGACCATCCGCGAGGATGACATGGTGGTGGACTTCACCGGCACCTCGGGCGTGTCGCGCTACGCGATCAACTGCCCGATGTGCTACACGGAGGCCTACACCGCCTTCGGGCTGAAGGCGGCCATCGCACCCTGGGTGCCCAACAACACCGGCACGCTTGACGCCATCCTGGTCACCGCGCCCGAGAACTGCATCGTCAACGCGCCGCACCCCGTCGCGGTCTATGGGCGGTCGACCATGGGGCACATGCTGCCCGATGTGGTCTATGGCTGCCTGGACCAGGCGGTGGCCGAGGTCGTGCCGGCCGAGGGCACCTCGAATTTGTGGAACGTCAGCCTGATGGCGGGGCATGGGCTGACCGACACCGCCGGCAGCGGGGCGCGCGCCTTCAACGTCACCAGCTTCCATTCGGGCGGCGCGGGGGCGCGGCCGCATCTGGACGGGCTGTCGGCCACGCCCTTCCCCTCGGGCGTGCGCAATGTGCCGGTCGAGATCACCGAGGCGATCACGCCGCTGGTGTTCTGGCGCAAGGAATTCCGCGCGGGATCGGGGGGCGCGGGGCGGCAGCGCGGGGGGCTCGGCCAGCGCATGGTGATCGGCAGCCGCGACCCCGCGGCCTTCGGCATCCAGGCCCGCTACGAGCGCGCGGTGTACCCTCCGCGCGGCCGCCATGGCGGCAAGCCGGGCGCCACCGGGCGGCTGTCGCTGGGCTCGGGCACGGCGCTGCGGCCCAAGGGCTTCCAGGTGATCCCCGAGGGCGACCGCCTCGTGGTCGAGATGCCCGGCGGCGGCGGCTATGGCGATCCGCTGGACCGCGACCCCGCGCTGGTGGCGCGCGACGTGGCCTTCGGGCTGATCGGCGCGGAGGCGGCCGAGGCCGATTACGGCGTGGTGCTGGGGGCGGATGGCACAGTGGATGCCGCGGCGACCGCGGCGCTGCGCGCGGGGCGAAAATCTTTGCCGAAGGAGACAGCGGGGGGGTAGGCTTCGAATCAAGCGGGGGGCTGCGCCAGTAACTCGGCCAGAAAGATCAGTATCGTTCCAAGCGATCGCAACAATCTGGAGGCTAAAATCATGCGTTTTCCTAGAAAGACCTTCCTCGCCGGCGCGGCCGGCCTGCTGGCCTCGCCGGCGCTGGTCGGCAAGGCGACGGCGCGGCCCGCACAGCTGACCTTCCTGACGGGACCGCAAGGCAGCACCTGGTACGCCATCGGCGGCGGCCTGGCGGCCATGTTCAGCGGCCAGGGCGTGCGCGCGAACAGCGAGGTCGGCGGCGCGATCACCAACATCATCCAGCTCGCGCGGGGGGATGTGGAGGTGGGCTTCACCTTCTCCGCGGCGCTGGGGATGGCCACGCGCGGCACCGCCCCCTTCCCCGCGCCCATCCCCAACCTGCGCGGGCTGATGATGTTCCAGGTCAGCATGGTGCATGTGCTGGTGACCCAGGCCAGCGGCGTGACCCGCGTCGAGGACCTGCGCGGCCAGCCCTTCGCCAGCCAGGCGCCCGGCAACCTCTCGCAGGTGGCCTTCGCGGACCTGCTGGGCACGGCCGGCCTGCGCGAGAGCGACCTGCGCCTCTCGCGCGGGAGCCAGACGCATGGTGGCGACGGCGTGAAGGACCGCCGCTTCGTCGGCGTCACCGCGCTCAGCGGCGTGCCGGGGCCGATGTTCATGGATGTCGCCACCTCCCTGCCGTCGCGCCTTCTGTCGGTCAGCGACGAGCAGATGGCGCGGCTGCGTGAGGTCAACCCGGGCTATTCGCGCATGATCATTCCCGCCGGCAGCTATCCCGGCCAGGACCAGGACGTGCCCACCTTCGGCACGACGGCGCTGATCCTGGTGCGCGAGGACATGCCCGACGATGACGCCTACTTCATCATCAAGACCATCGGCGACCGGCTGGACGACTTCCGCGGCATGGCGGCGCCCAACGCCTTCCTGACGCGCCAGATCATGGCGCGGGTGGACGGGACGGACCTGCATCCCGGCGCGGTGCGCTACTACCGCGAGGTCGGCGTGCTGAGCTGAAGCGCGGCCCCGGGCAGGCTTCGCTGGCCCGGGGCTTGCATGCCCGCAGGCAATCACCGCCTGCGAAACGCCCGGTGGCCGCCTGGTCCACCGGGCCATCATTCAGACTGGAGATCTCCCCTGATGCGCTTGACGCGAAAGACCTTCCTCACGGGCCTCGGCGGCCTGCTCGCCACCCCCGCGCTTGGCACCAACGGCCATGCGCAGCCGCGCCAGCTGACCATCCTCTCGGGCCCGCAGGGCGGCACCTGGTACGCCGCCGGCGGCGGGCTGGCCGCCATGTTCACCCGCATCGGCCTGCGTGCGAACAGCGAGGTGGGCGGCGCCATCACCAACATCATCCAGGTCAGCCGCGGCGACGCGGAAGCCGGCTTCACCTTCGCCGCCGCGCTGGGCATGGCGCGCCAGGGGCAGGCCCCCTTCCCCGCACCGATCAACAACCTGCGCGGGCTGATGACCTTCCAGCAGAGCTGGGCGCACGTCATGGTCAGCCGCGCCAGCGGCATCGAGCGCGTCGAGGACCTGCGCGGACAGCCCTTCGCCAGCCAGGCGCCGGGCAACCTGACCCAGGTGGCCTTCGCCGACCTGCTGACGGCCGCCGGCCTCAGCGAGGGGGACCTGCGGATCTCCCGGGGCAGCCAGACCCATGGCGGCGATGGCGTGAAGGACCGCCGCTTCGTGGGCGTCACCGCGCTCAGCGGCATCCCCGGGCCGATGTTCATGGATGTGGCCACCTCGCTGCCTTCGCGGCTGCTGCCCGTGAGCGACGCGCATTTCGAGCGGCTGCGGCAGATCAACCCGGGCTACACCCGCATGACCATCCCCGCCGGCACCTATCCCGGCCAGGACGAGGACGTGCCCACCTTCGGCACTTCCGCGCTGATCATGGTCAACGAGAACATGCCAGACGACGACGCCTACTGGATCGTCAAGGCGATCGGCGACCGGCTGGAGGAGTTCCGCAACATGACCGCGGCGAATGCCGGGGTGACGCATGAATTCATGTCGCGGGTGGACGGGATCGACCTGCACCCCGGTGCGGTGCGCTACTACCGAGAGATCGGCGTTCTGAGCTGAAGCCCTGGCCGCGGAGAGACAGACACCCATGACCAACGCCCCCTCCGTCCCCACCGAGGGGGCGGCCGAACGGCCAAATTCTCGCTTTTCGCTGAAGCAGGTGGCCGCGCTGGTGGCGCTGGCCATGTCCATCTACCACCTGTGGACAGGCTATGTGGGCGAGCCGGTGGCGGAGATCCACCGGCCAGTGCATCTGCTCTTCGCGCTCAGCATCCTGTTCCTGGACCACAAGCGCGCGGCCCGCACCGCCACCGGCCGCGCGCTGCAGCTGGGCTGGGACATGGTGATGATCGCCCTGCTCATCGCCTCCACCGCCTATCTGTTCCTCAATGTGGACTACGTCTCGACGCGGCTGGCCTACATCACGCCGCTGTCCGACATCGAGTTCTTCCTTTCCGTGGCGCTGCTCTTCGTGCTGCTCGAGGCGGCGCGGCGCGCGGTGGGTTGGGCGCTGGTCGTGCTGACCGTGCTGTTCATCATCTATGCCATGTACGGCAACCTGCTGCCGTCCCCGTTCTGGCACCGCGGCTTCTCCTTCGACCGCGTGATGGACATGCTCTACTTCACGAATGAAGGTCTGTGGGGCACGCCGATCGGGGTGACCGCCAGCTTCATCTTCCATTTCGTGCTGTTCGGGGCGCTGCTGGTGGCCTCGGGCGCGGGGAGCTTCTTCACCGACATCGCGAATGCCCTGACCGGCCGCTTCGTCGGCGGCCCGGCCAAGACGGCGGTGGTCTCCAGCGGGATGATGGCGTCGCTTTCCGGCAGTGCCGCGGCCAATGTGG
>SKWC01000104.1 GCA_007129145.1 Rubritepida sp. | reverse complement strand
TCGCCTTCGCGCGTGCCGCCGCCCTGTTCCACCCGCCACCCGCGGCCCGGCCCGGCGTGCACCCCACCGCCATCCTGGGCGAGGGCGCCGAGATCGGCGAAGGGGCGGAGATCGGCCCCTATGCCGTGATCGGCGCCGGCGCCCGCATCGGGCCGGGCTGCATCATCGGCCCCCACGCGACGGTGGGCCCGGGGGTGGAACTCGGCGCGGGCTGCCACATCCACGCCCATGCCAGCATCAGCCATGCCATCTGCGGCACGGGCGTGGTGCTGCACCCCGGCGCGCGGGTCGGCCAGGAGGGCTTCGGCTTCGTCCCCGACGCAGAGGGCAACTTCGTGACAATGCCGCAGCATGGCCTGGTCCGGTTGCATGATGGCGTGCAGATCGGCGCGAATGCCTGCGTGGACCGCGGGGCGCTGGGCGACACGGTGCTCGGTCCCGGGACTCGCTTGGACAACCTGGTGCAGGTCGGCCACAACGTGCGGACCGGTCGCGGCTGCGTTCTGGTCGCGCAATCGGGCATCTCGGGCTCCACCACGCTGGGCGAATTCGTCAGCCTGGGCGGGCAGGCCGGGCTGACCGGGCACCTTTCCATCGGCGACAGAGCACGGCTGGGCGCGCAGGCAGGCGCGATTCGCGACATCCCGGCCGGGGCGGACATGCTGGGCTCGCCCGCCATGCCGGCGCGCGAGGCCATGCGGATGTTCACCCGGATGGCGCGGCTCGGCCAGGACGACACGAAGCCCAGGGGCAAAAGGGAAGACGACGCGTGATGGACGAGGTGGGTTCGATCCCGGACAGCATCGGAGCCTATGGGATCATGCAGATCATGCAGGCGATCCCGCACCGGTTTCCCTTCCTGCTCATTGACCGCGTGGTGGACATCCGCCCCGACCATTCGGCGGTGGGGATGAAGAACGTCTCGATCAACGAGCAATTCTTCCAGGGCCATTTCCCGGCCGAGCCGGTCATGCCCGGCGTGCTGATCGTCGAGAGCATGGCCCAGACGGCCGCCGTGCTGGTGGTGGCGACGCTCGGCGCGGCGTTCCAGGGCAAGCTCGTGTATTTCATGTCGGTCGAGGGCGCGAAGTTCCGCCGCCCCGTCGTTCCGGGCGACCAGTTGTTCGTCCATGTCACGAAGGTGCAGCGCCGGATGAGCGTGTGGAAATTCGCCGCCCAGGCCAAGGTGGAGGGCACCGTGGTCGCCGAGGCCACCTATGCCGCCATGATCCGGGACCGGTGAGCGGCGTGGACGGCGTATCGCCATCGGCCAGCATCCATCCCAGCGCGATCATCGCCCCCGGCGCCGTGGTCGGGCCGGGCTGCACGGTCGGCCCCTTCTGCATCCTCGGCCCCGAGGTGGTGCTGGAGGCGCAGGTCGAGCTGGCCGCGCATGTCGTGATCGAGGGCCGCAGCCGCATTGGCGCGGGCACGCGGCTTTCGCCCTTCGCCTCGGTCGGCCTGCCCCCGCAGGACCTGAAATACCGGAACGAACCCACGGGGGTCGAGATCGGCCCCCGCTGCCAGCTGCGCGAGCATGTGACCGTGCACCGCGGCAGCGTGGGCGGCGACGGCATGACCCGGGTGGGCGAGGAATGCCTGCTGATGGCCTGCAGCCATGTCGGCCATGACAGCCAGGTCGGCCCGCGCGTCATCATGGCCAACAACGTCATGCTGGGCGGCCATGTGAGCCTGGGCGAGCAATGCTTCCTGGGCGGAGGCGCGGCCATCCATCAGATGGTCCGCATCGGCCGCCACGCCATGGTCGGCGGGCTGGCGGGTGTGACCAACGATGTGCCGCCCTTCGCCAATGTCTTCGGCCTGCCGGCGCGGCTGGTGGGGCTGAACGTCATCGGCCTGCGCCGGCGCGGCTTCTCGCGCGACAATCTGCACAGCCTCCGCCTCGCCTTCCGGCTGCTGTTCCGCGAGCCGGGCACCTTCGCCGAACGGCTGCTGGAGACCGAGCGCCGCTTCGCCGGCGACGCGCTGGTGCAGGAGGTCGTGGCCTTCCTGCAGGCCCGCGACCGCAGGCGTGAGCTGATCCGCCCGGGCCGCATGGCCGCCGACATCGCCCCGGAGGAGGATGAGGGGTGAAGCTCGGCATCCTGGCGGGCGGCGGCCCCTTCCCCCGCCGCATCGCCGATGCCTGGGCCGCCGGCGGCCGCCCGGTCTTCATCGTCGCCATCCGCGACTTCGCGGACCCCGCCCTGTTCGAGGGCTACCCCTGCATGGTCGAGCGCATCGGCGCGGCGGGAGCCATCCTGCGGCGGCTGCGCGCCGAGGGGGTCACGCATCTGGTGCTCTGCGGGCGGGCGCGGCGGCCCTCGCTGCTGTCGCTGCTGCCCGATGGCTGGACGGCGCGGGCGCTGGCGCGCATCGGCCGCGCCGCCTTCGGCGGTGATGACACGCTGCTGCGCGCGGTGGCCGGCGTGCTGCGCGAGGAAGGCTTCGAGGTCATCGCGCCCTCGGCCATCCTCAGCCAGCCCTTCCAGGTGGCGGGCCTCGTCGCCGGCACCGCGCCCGATGCGCTGGCGCGCGGCGACATCGCGCGCGGCATCGCGGTGCTGCGCGCCCTCGACCCCGAGGATGTCGGCCAGGCGGTGGTGGTGCAGCAGGGGCTGGTGCTGGGGGTGGAGGCGATCGAGGGCACCGACGGCCTGCTGGCCCGCGCCGGCGAGCAGCGGCGCGAGGGGCCGGGCGGCGTGCTGGTCAAGCTGCCGAAGCGCGGGCAGGACATGCGGCTCGACGCGCCGGTGATCGGCCCCGTGACCGTGGAGAACGCCACCGCCGCGGGGCTGCGCGGCATCGCCATCGCGGCCGGCGGCACGGTCATCGCCGAACCTGCCCGCACGCGCGAGATGGCCGAGGCGGGCGGGCTGTTCATCCTGGCGCTGGACCCGCAGAATTTCACCCCCTGAACGGAGGACCGGCCATGGCCGAAGGCTTCAAGTTCCTGCACACCATGCTGCGCGTGGGCGACCTTGAGCGCAGCATCGCCTTCTACACCACGCATCTGGGCATGAAGGAAATCCGCCGCCGCGACGTCCCCGACGGGAAATACACCCTGGCCTTCCTGGGCTATGAGGGCGGCGGAACCGAGATCGAGCTGACCTACAACTACGGCGTCGCCGGCTACGACATGGGCGGCGCCTTCGGCCACCTCGCCATCGGCGTGCCCGACATCTACGCCACCTGCGAGAGGATGCGCGCCGAGGGCGTGAAGATCAGCCGCGAGCCGGGGCCGGTGAAGTTCGGCACCACGCTGATCGCCTTCATCGAGGACCCGGACGGCTACAAGATCGAGCTGATCCAGCGCGGCTGAGCGGCCCCGCCCTCTTGGCGACGGGCGCGGGACATGTAACCTGCCCATACAGGGAGACGTGTCAGGAGAGCGGATGATCGCCAACAGCTATGACATCGCGGTGCTGCCCGGCGATGGCATCGGCGTGGAGGTCATGGAACCCACGCTGGAGCTGCTGCGCGCGGCCGACCAGCGCTACGGGCTCGGGCTGAGCTTCGCCACACTGCAGGCCGGCGCCTTCGCCTATCGCGAGACGGGCACCGACCTCTCGGACGAGACCTTCGAACGCGCCGCCCGGGCGGATGCCATCCTGCTGGGCGCGATGGGCTGGCCGGGCATCCGCCACGCCGACGGCACGGAGCTTTCGCCGCAGATCACCCTGCGCCAGCGGCTGCACCTCTATGGCGGGGTGCGGCCCATCCGCGCCATCCCAGGCGTGCCGCTGACGCTTTCGGACCCGCGGGCGGCGAAGATCGACTTCGTGATCCTGCGCGAGAGCACGGAGGGGCTGTTCTTCTCCAAGGACCGGGGGATGGTCAGCAGCGACTGGGCGGAGGAGACGCTGCGCCTGACGCGCCCCACCACCGAGCGGCTGGCGCGCATGGCCTTCCGCCTGGCCGACTACCGCGCGGGCCTGCTCGGCCGGGCCGGCCGGGTGACGCTGGTGGACAAGGCGAATGTCTTCCGCGCTTTCGCCTGGATGCGCGGCGTCTTCGCCAAGGTGGCGGAAAGCTACCCGCAGGTCGGGCATGACGCGCATTACGTCGACGCCATGGCGCTCGACCTCGTGCGGCGGCCCTGGGATTTCGACGTCCTGCCCACCGAGAACATGTTCGGCGACATCCTGTCGGATCTGGCTGCGGGGCTGGTGGGGGGCATGGGCTTCGCGCCCTCGGCGGATCTGGGCGACAAGCACGGGCTGTTCCAGCCGAGCCACGGCACCGCGCCCGACATCACCGGCAAGGGAATCGCCAACCCCACCGCCTGCTTCCTGTCGGCAGCGATGATGCTGGACTGGCTGTCGGTGCGCGGCGCGGGGCAGCGCGCGGCGGATGCGGCGCAGGGCATCCGCGCCGCGGTGGATGCGGCCTTCGCGGACGGGCTGCGCACGCCCGACATCGGCGGCAGCGCCGGCACGGTGCAGGTGACGCGGGCCGTGATCAGCGCGCTGCGGATCGCGCCCTGAACGGCCCCGCCCTGGTGGCCAGCGGCATGCGCGAGACCTATAATCGGCCGCCGTTCCAGAGTTGAGGCCGCCCATGTCCGCGCTGAAGCCACTTGCCCGCATCCACCGCCCGCCGCGTTCGGCCATGCAGGCGGGCCGCGCCAACACCCAATCCTGGGTGCTGGAATACGCGCCCGCGGGCCCGCTGCGCCTCGACCCGCTGACCGGCTGGCCCGGCTCGGCCGACACGCTGAACCAGTTGCACCTGCGCTTCCCCTCGAAGGAAGCCGCCATCGCCCACGCCGAGGCGCAGGGGCTGAGCTACGAGGTGGAGGAGCCGCCCCCGCCCAGGCCCATCACCCCTAAGGTCTATGCCGACAACTTCCGCTTCGGCAGGCTGGAAAACTG
>SKWC01000113.1 GCA_007129145.1 Rubritepida sp. | reverse complement strand
TTCGGCGCCATGCTGGCCGCGCCGGCGCTGGCGCAGCCGCGGAACCAGATCACCCTGATGCGGGAGATCGACTCCGACCGCTACGACCCGCACCGCTCCACCGCGCGCGCGGCGGCGGAGGTGATCACGCTGATGACGGACACGCTCGTCAGCCTCGACTACGACATGCAGACCATCCGCCCGGGCCTGGCCGAGCGCTGGGAGGTCAGCCCCGATGGCCTGACCTACACCTTCCACCTGCGCCAGGGCGTCACCTTCTGCGACGGGCGGCCCTTCACCGCCGAGGACATGGCCTTCAGCCTGAACCGCTGGATCGGCCGCACCGAGCCGCGCGTGACCTCGCCGGTGGCATGGCGTGCCGGCGATGTGAAGGAGATCCGCGCCACCGGGCCGCACACGCTGGTCTATGAGCTGAACGTCCCGCATTCGGAGCTGCTGACCAACCTGACGCTGTTCTTCGCCGGCGCGGTGGACCGCCAGGCGGTGGAGCGGCTGGGCGACAATTTCGGCGTGCAGGGCTTCAACGGCACCGGCCCCTACTGCTGGGTGAGCTGGTCGCCGCGCGACGAACTCGTGCTGCGGCGCCACCCCACCTACAGCTGGGGCCCGCCGATGTACGAGAACCGCGGCCCCGCCCATGTCGAGCGCATCGTCTGGCGCGTCATCCCGGAGGCGGCGGCGCGCGTGGCCGCCCTGCAGACCGGCCAGGCCGACATCACGCAGTACATCCCCGAGGTGTTCTGGGACCGGCTGCGCCAGGCGCCGAACGTGCAGATGGCCGAACAGCCCAACTACCTCTGGGACCAGTACCTGGCCTTCAAGGTCACCCGCCCGGTGGCCAATGACATCGCCATCCGCCGCGCCTTCCACATGGCGGTGAACCGCCCGGCGATGGTGCGCGCCATCTGGTCGGGCCATGCCACGCCGGCGCGCGGGATCATCAACCCGGTGGCGCTGGACCACTCGGCCGAGGCCGATGCGCTGGTCCCCGCCTACGACCCGGCCGCGGCGCGGCGCATGCTGGACGAGGCCGGCTGGCGGATGGGCCCCGACGGGGTGCGGGTGAAGGACGGCCAGCGCGCCACGCTGACGCTGTTCGGCATCAACAACCTCGTGAACCAGCGGATGGGCGAGATCATCCAGCAGGCGGTGCGCGAGGTGGGCATCGAGATGCGGGTGCAGCTGTTCGACGCGACCGTGGCCTGGGGCCGGCTCGCCTCGCAGGACTACGACATGCTGTTCCTCAGCTACCCGTATTTCTCGGCCAATGACGCGCTGAACCTCTACTGGCACAGCCGCTCGCGCCCCACGCCCAACCGCATGATGTGGGCCGACCCGCAGACCGACGCCTGGCTGGAGGAGGCGCGCAGCGCCGTGGACCCCGCGGTGCGCGCGCGCGCCACGGCGAACCTGCAGCGCCAGCTGAACGAGGCGTCGGTCTGGCTGAACGTCGCGCACAACAAGTTCGCGGTGTTCGGCAGCAACCGCGTCACGGGGATGCGCGCGCACGGCCTCTATGGCGTCGCGATCTACCGCGGCCTCGACCTCAGGCTGCGCTGAGGCGCCACAGCGAAGGAGAACAACGGCATGGCCATCACCCTGATCCGCAACGCCGAACTCATCGTCGCCTGGGACGCCTCGGCGAAGCGGCACGCCTATCTGTCCGACGCCGACCTCGCCTTCGAGGATGGCGTGATCCGCTTCGTCGGCCGCGGCTATGACGGCCCGGCGGAGACGGTGCTGGACGGCAAGGGGCTGATGGTCATGCCGGGCCTCGTCAACATCCACTCCCACCCGACCAGCGAGCCCATGAACAAGGGCTTCCTGGACGAACTGGGCAGCCCGGGGCTGTATAACTCCTCGCTGTATGAATACATGCCGATCTTCCGCTCCGATGCGGAGATCGTGCCCGACTGCGTGCGGGTGGCGCTGTCGGAACTGCTGCTGTCGGGTGTCACCACCCTGTGCGACCTGTCCATGGCGCATCCCGGATGGCTCGACCTGCTGGCCGAGGCGGGGATGCGCGTGTGCATCGCGCCGATGTTCAAATCCGCCCGCTGGTACACGAAGAACGGCCATCTCGTGGAATACGAATGGGACGAGAAGGCCGGCGAGAAGGCGATGATGGAGGCCTTCCAGCTGATCGAGCGGGCCGAGCAGCACCCCTCGGGCCGGCTGTTCGGCATGGCCTGCCCCGCGCAGATCGACACCTGCACGCCCGAATTGCTGCGCGACTCGCGCGCCGAGGCCCGGGCGCGCGGCGTCTCCTGGCAGATCCACGCCGCGCAATCGGTGGTGGAGTTCCACGAGATCACCCGCCGCCATGGCGTGACCCCCATCCAGTGGCTGCACGAGATGGGGCTGCTGGATGCGCAGAGCGTGATCGGCCACGGCATCTTCCTGGACGACCACCCCTCGACGCGCTGGCACACCGAGCGCGACATGGACATCCTGGCCGAGACCGGCACCACCGTGGCGCATTGCCCGACGGTCTTCGCCCGGCGCGGCATCACGCTCAAGGATTTCGGCCGCTACCTGCGGCGCGGCGTGAACATGGGCGTGGGCACCGACACCTACCCCCACAACATGCTCGATGAGCTGCGCCTCGTGGCCTATCTGGCGCGCACCCAGGCCGGCAACCCACGCACCATGTCCACGACCGAGCTGTTCAACGCCGCCACCGTGGGCGGCGCGCGCGCGCTGGGCCGCGACGACATCGGCCGCCTCGCGCCGGGCTGCCGCGCCGACATCGTGCTGGTGGACGCCCTGCACCCGCGCATGCAGCCGCGCTTCGACCCGGTGCGCAGCCTGATCTACGCCGCCGGCGACCGCGCGGTGAAGGATGTGTTCGTGGACGGCCAGAAGGTGGTGGGCGACGGCGAGGTGCTGACCATGGACTTCCGCGCCGCCGCCCTGCACCTGGCCGAGGCGCAGAAGCGCATCGCCGCGCGCGTGCCCGAGAACGACTGGGCCCACAGGCCGGCCGAGAAGATCGCGCCGCCCACCTTCAACTGGCTGTGAGCGCGCTTCTCCAGGTGGAGGGGCTGCGGACGGTGTTCCGCTCCTCCACCGGCGACATCGCCGCGGTGGACGGCGTGTCCATCGCGGTGGAGCGCGGCCGGACGCTGGGCATCGTGGGCGAGAGCGGCTGCGGCAAATCCGTGCTGTCGCTGTCCATCATGCGGCTGCTGGCGCATCCGGGGCGCATCGCCTCGGGGCGGGTCCTGCTGGAGGGGCGCGACCTGGCGGGGCTGTCCAACGACGCGATGCGCCAGGTGCGCGGCCGCGAGATCGGCATTATCTTCCAGGAGCCCATGACCGCGCTGAACCCGGTGCACACGGTGGGCTTCCAGATCACCGAGACCATCCGCGCCCATGAGCCGCATGTGCCCACGGGCGAGCTGCGCGAGCGCGGAATCGCCGCCTTGAAGCGCGTGCGCATCCCCTCGCCCGAGCGGCGCTTCGACGAATTCCCGCACCAGCTCTCGGGCGGCATGCGCCAGCGCGTCATGATCGCCATGGCGCTGGCGTGCTCGCCCAAGCTGCTGATCGCCGATGAGCCGACCACCGCGCTGGACGTGACGGTGCAGGCGCAGATCCTGGACCTGCTGCGCAGCCTGCAGGCCGAGACGGGCATGGCCATCATCCTGATCACCCACGACCTCGGCGTGGTGGCCGAGATGGCCGATGAGGTGGCGGTGATGTACGCCGGCAAGGTGGTTGAGCGCGCCAGCGCCCGCGCCCTGTTCGAGGACCCGCAGCATCCCTACACGCTGGGGCTGCTGGGTTCGATCCCCCGCCTGGACGAGGACCGGGAGAACCTGCTGGCCATCCAGGGCGTGGTGCCCCCGCCCTTCGCCCTGCCGCCGGGCTGCCGCTTCAACCCGCGCTGCCCCTTCGCCATCGAGGCCTGCCGCGAGGGGCTGCCGCCGCTGCGCGAGATCGCGCCCGGGCACGGCGCCGCCTGCATCCGCGCGCCCATCGAGGAGAGCCTCGCCGCATGAGCACGCTGCTGACGGTGCGCGACCTGGCCAAGCACTACCCGGTGCGCAAGGGGCTGATCCTGGCGCGCGAGGTGGGCAAGGTGCGCGCGGTGGACGGCGTCTCCTTCAGCCTGGAGCGCGGCGAGACGCTGGCGCTGGTGGGCGAATCCGGCTGCGGCAAGTCCACCACCGCGCGGCTGGTGCTGCGCCTGGTCGAGCCCAGCGCCGGCGAGGTGCGCTTCGACGGCACCGACATCACCACCCTGGACAAGGCCGGCCTCAAGGCCTTCCGCCGCCGCGCGCAGATCGTCTTCCAGGACCCCTATGCCTCGCTCAACCCGCGGCTGACGGTGGGCCAGACCCTGGCCGAGCCCATGGAGGTCCATGGCATCGGCGACGACGCCAGCCGCAAGGCGAGGGTGGAGGAGCTGCTGCGCCTCGTGGGCCTCGCGCCCTATCACGCGCAGCGCTTCGCCCATGAGTTCAGCGGCGGCCAACGCCAGCGCATCGGCATCGCCCGCGCGCTCTCGGTCGAGCCCGATCTGGTGGTGTGCGACGAACCCGTCTCGGCGCTGGACGTGTCCATCCAGGCGCAGGTGGTGAATTTGCTGCGCGACCTGCAGCGGCGCCTCGGCCTCGCCTATCTCTTCATCGCCCATGACCTCGCGGTGGTGAAGCATGTCGCGGACCGGGTGGCGGTGATGTATCTGGGCAAGATCGTCGAGATCGCGCCGAAGCGGCAGATCTTCGACAACCCGCGCCACCCCTACACCCGCGCCCTGCTGGCGGCGATCCCGCGCCCCGATCCGTCGCGGCGCGGCAGCGTGGTGCCGCTGGGCGGCGACGTGCCCAGCCCGATGAACCCGCCGCCGGGCTGCCGCTTCCACACCCGC
>SKWC01000234.1 GCA_007129145.1 Rubritepida sp. | reverse complement strand
TGCCGACCGGTCTCCGGTTCCTGGGGCGGTGGCTGTGGGGCGGCGCTGCGCATCGCCTGGTCCACCAGCGCGGCGATTGCCGCGGCCCCCTCGCCCTGCAGCATGTCGTTGAAGTCCTGGTCCTCGCGCGGCGGCATCGCGATGGAGACGTCGCGGCCCTCGAGGCGGAGCTTGGCAGCGGCGGCCTCCGCGGCGCGCATGCCCGCGCCGGAGGCGTCGTGATCGGCGAGGATGACGACGCGCCTGGCCTCGGGCGGAAGCACCGCCTGCTCGATGCCGGTGGTGGAGAGCGCCGCCCAGACCGGCAGCCCGGGGCAGGCCAGCATCGCCGCGAGCCCAGTCTCGATGCCCTCGCACAGGCCGAGCACGCCATGCGGGCCGATCGGTCCAAGCCGCACCGTGCCGCCGCCGCTCCTGCCCAGCACCATGCGGGGCTTGGGGATCTCGGCCTTGCGGACCGCCTCGCCCTCCTCCTGGAGGTAAGTGCGATGGACCGCCACCACCTTGCCGGCGAGATTGCGGACCAGGGCGACCATCGCCGGATAGCCGGCGCGGGTCTCGAAATTCGCCAGGTCGGGGTGAAACAGCAGGTCCGCGCCCTCGGGCACGGCCAGGCCGCGGCCCAGCAGGTAGCGCTCGGCGGCCGTGCCCTGGATGGGCTGCGCGTGCTCCCGGATGAAGGCGATGTCGCGGGAAGCATCGCGCTCAGGCTTCGGTGGGGGCGGCGGCTCCTGGCGCGGGGGGCCTTCGCCGGTCCAGCCTGTCATCCCTGCCGCATGCGCGAACAGCGCCCGGTCGGCGAGACCCGTGCCATGCGCCAGCGTCGAGAGCGGCCCGCCGCCATCGCCGCCGTCGAAGTCATGCCAGTCGCCAGCATGCTCGCCACGCAGCATGATCACGCAGGAGCCCGACTGCCGCGGCGGAGCGCCCTGGATGTTGGCCAGCCGCCATTCATCGCCCTGCCGCCGGCCGTTGGGGAACATGCCCGGAACCCAGGCATGGGCCATGTCGCGCAAGCGGCGGACGATCGCCTCGAGGTCGTAGCGCGCCGGCGCGGCGGTGTCGTTCAGATCAAGCATGAACCCCGTCCCCGCTGGCTGTCGGCGCCTCATTCAGGTTGAGGCAGCTCCCGGACGCAGCATCCACGCGGTTCGCTCCGATGCCTGGGATACGCCAGGCCGGAAGTGCGCGCCGCCGCTCCAGCGCCCGCGCCTGGTCACGCGTGATACCGAGCCGCGAAGCCAGCTCGCCCAGGACGAGTTGCTCACCCTCGAACAGGTACCAGCGGGTTACGCGTCGGTTTCGAGCCTGCACCTCAGGCGCCGCCCATCGGCAGTTCCCCGGCGCATAGTCACCATCTGGGTCGATGCGATCCAAACTGTGCGTCGGGCTCGGCCGCGGACCCATGTCGCGCAGAAAGGCCCCGAAGTCGCGCGCCCAGTCAGCGCACATCGAGATGCCACGCGCACCGTAGTTGCCGAAGGACGCGTTGCGCGGGTTCTCGCAGCGCTTCTTCGCGGCCAACCAGGCCGTGTACTCGGGCGTCGGACGGCCTCCGGCAGTGTGAGAATGCCTTGTCGTGCGCGCGACAGCGAGACAGCCACAGCTGCGGCTTCCGCCGCGTGAAGAGCGCGAGGCCAAGATGAGGCTTTGGGCAAGCACCAGCTTTTCGCTGCCGCAATCGCAACGGCAGAGCCATCGCGGCCGCACCCGTGCCCGGGGACTCCTCACCGCCGAAGCGCAGGCGACAATCGTCCAGCGACCGATCCGATCGCCAGGCCGCAATTTCTTGTGGGAAGAACCGCGCTCCGTCATGCGACGATCACCAGCCCCCACTCGGCGCGCGTGATGGCCGTGTAGAGCCAACGGCTGCGCTCCATGGCCGAGTGGCCAAAGCCATCGTCCCAGACGATTACGGTTGGGAACTGGCTGCCCTGCGCCTTGTGACAGGTGATGGCGTAGCCCCAGGAAGTCTCGACGAGGCCCCGCAGTTCCCGCCAGTCGCGCCGAAGGCGCTCCCGGTCGTACTGCACGTGGTCGTCGTAGTGCCCCTTGTAGAAGCGGTGCCGGCCAGGGATGGCAACGCCATCCTCGGTGGTGATACTGGCCGAGAAGGCAAAATCGCCCTCGTGCCGAACCTCTGCCAGCGACAGGAACATCCCGTTGACCAGGCCGAGGTCATGCCGGTTCTTGAGGCAGATGAGCTTCTCCGCGCCGCCGGCGGGATAGGGCGCCGGAAAGCCCGCGACGGCCTTCATCTGGCTGTTCAGCCAGCGCCTGGTGTCGTTGCGGCCGCAGATGACCTGGCCGCCACGCAGCATCTGGGCCGGGGCGACGGCGTTACGTGGCAGCTTCCAGACATGCGCGTCGTGCTCGCCGGCAGGAATGTCGTGGCCCTGCCGCGCCAGGGTGGCGAGGCGGATGATGGCGCTCTCGCCGGCTTGGCGGTGGATCTCGGTCAACATCACGTCGGGTGTGGCCTCGGTGAAGGCACCCGCGCCCTCGATCGGCGGGAGCTGCCCCGGATCGCCCAGCACGAGGATGGGCTTGCCAAAGGCCAGCAGGTCTGCGGCCATCTCGCGGCCGACCATGGAGACCTCGTCCAACACGATGAGGCTGGCGTCGCGCGCGAGGGACTGCTCATTCAGCAGGAAGGTGGGCTTGTGGATGTCGGCGAGACGCAGCTGCAGCTTGCTGATCTGCGTCTCAGCAAAGGCGCGCTCGGCAGGGCCCATGCGGCCCAGATCCCGCTGCAGGTCGAACAGCTCCTTCTCGACGCGGGCGATCTCCTCCGGCGTCGCCTCCGAGACGCGGTAGATGAGGGAGTGGATGGTCGAGGCGGGCGTGCCCTTGCGGGTCATCACCAGCGCCGCCTTGCCGGTGAAGGCCGCGAACAGCACGCCGCCGGCGGTGTCGCCATCGCGCGCCATGGGAGCCAGGCCGAGTGCCTCGATGGCGGCTGCGGTGATGGTGCTCTTTCCGGTTCCGGCATAGCCGAACAGGCGGAACACCTGCTGCTGGCCGCGCCGGTGGCGGTACCACTCCACGATGGCGGCAATGGCCGCGGCCTGCTGTGGCGAGGGGGTGATCGTACTCATGCGAGCGTCTCCCAGCAGCGGGTGGCGTAGGAACAGAACCTGCAGAGGTAGAAGTCAGGGGCCTGGGCGATGCGCGGCGGCAGCTCGCCCGCCTCGGCGGCGCGCAGAATGTCGACGGCGTGGTCGGACAGGCGCTGCGCCTCGGCCGCGTCGAAGGGCACCGCCTCGTGGTGCAGGGCCAGCGTGTCGCGGTTCAGCGCCGTCAGCAGCGCCACCTCGAGCTGGAGGTAGGCCATGTAGAGCTGCACCTGCGCGAAGTAGATCGGCTTGGACAGGCGCAGCCCGCGCTTGACCAGGTCGGTCCAGGACTTCTGGCCGAGCGCCTTGTGCTCCCACAGGGATGGCCAGCGGATCCCGACATCGGGCCCGGCGACGATGACGCCATCGGCGTGGCCGCGCAGCCGCCCGCCCGCCGCGACAAAGCCGATCTGCCCGCCGTCCGGGCCGCGGTCGCGCAGGTCGAAGCCCGCCTGGCGCAGCCAGCGGATGGACAGCGCCTCGAACTGATGCCCGGCATCGAAGATGCGCAGGATGCCGGCGTCGAAGTCACGATCCTTGGGCGCGTGGGTGATCTCATAGACCAGCTTGCGGGCGCAGGGCTCGCCGACGCGGCTGCCGCCGAGATAGTCGCGCGGGCGCTGCGAGCGCTGTCGTGCCAGCAGGGCGGCGTCGAGATGCGCGTTGACACGGGCCGTGGTGGCGGCGCCATCGCTCGGCGGTGTGTCGCCGCGGCCATAGACCGCGCCGGAGCCGTGGTTCAGGTCGAGCATCATGGTGCTGCGACCTTCCGACGGCCCTTCACATACGGGCTGTTCTCCCCGGTGCGCGAGCGGCAGTAGTCGAGGAAGCCTGGCGCGTTCAGGTTCTCCTTCTGCGTGCCCCAGCGAAGATTGCTCGCTCGGTTGTTGGCCGCGTTCTCGTCGAGGTGCATGACGACGGCGCCTTCGAATGGAGGCGGCCCGTGGCATGCTTCGGCGACGAGGCGCGCCACTTTCCATGTGCGCTCGCCGACGGTGGTGACGAACCGTGCGTCCTGCTTGCTCCAAGTGCCAAAGGTCGGCGTGCCGCCATACGGGCGCTCCCCGCCGTTTGGCATGGGGCCGCGATAGGGCGTGATCATCACGCGCCCCTCGCTGCTGGCCAGGACCCCCGGCATGCTGGGAACATCGCGCCAGATTTCACCGGTGCTCATGGCAATGCTCCCTCAGCTAAAAGGAATCGGGTCGTCGAGCGGGTCGCGCTCGGCGGCCTGGCGCTGCATCGAGGCCTGGAAGCCGTCCACGCAGGCCTCGATGAGGCGGTCGATCTCGGCCGCGCTGCGGTCGTGGAACGGCGCCATCAGCTGCAACTCGACCAGCACCTCGGCAAAGGGCCGGCGCGCGTCGCGGATGGCGCGCTCCTCCATCGGGGTTTTGTCGATCACGCCGCCGCTCCGCTCGGCCAGCGTGCCTCCCGCCTCGCAGCAGGCCATGCTGCAGAAGCGGTGGTGCGGGAACGCCCCGAAGCGCAGCCTGTGCACATAGCCGAAGCCCTTCGCCTCACGACTGCACAGGGCGCAGACGAGGCGGCGTATCTGATCATCGGCTGTGCCGGGCAGCCTTGCCGTGGATGGCGCGGCAGGGGCGGGCGTGTCCCGCCGCCGCGTCCAACGTCGCTGTGCCATGCCGCCATCAGCCGTTCAGCCAGCTGGGGCCGCCACTGAGCGGAGCCTGCGCCGGTGGGGATGCGGGGGGCGGAGGCGGTGCCGCGGGCGCGGCCCAGGAGGGAGCCGTGTTCGCCGGCGCAGCCGC
>SKWC01000380.1 GCA_007129145.1 Rubritepida sp. | reverse complement strand
TGGCCGCCTCGACGCCCATGTCCATCACCGCCTTGAAGTAGTGCAGCGCCGCCGAGTAGCAGCCTGCCTGCACCATGGACGGGCGGATGTTGCCCGGCAACGCGCCCAGCCGCTGGGTGAAGGCGCGGGTTCGGTCATTCAGATCCCAATAGAAGGTCTCCGACAGAACGAGGCCCTGCGCATCATTCAGGCCAAGGCTGTCCACGTCGGTGATGAACACCAGCAGCCCGGCGAGGCGGGTGCCGCCGCGGGTGATGCGGAACTCGGCAGCCTGCTTGATGGAGTTGATGGTGTCGCCGCCCGCATTGGCGAGGCCGATCACCTGCGCGCGCGAGCGCTGGGCCTGCTGCAGGAAGGAGGAGAAGTCCGTCGTGCCGGGGAAGGGCGTGCGGACCGAGCCCAGCACCTCGCCGCCCGCCGCGCGCACGAAGTTGGAGACGTCGCGTTCCAGCGCGTGGCCGAAGGCGTAGTCGGCGGTGATGAAGAACCACGACCGCCCGCCGGCCTGCACCAGCGCGCCGCCGGTCGAGCGCGCCAGCATGTAGGTGTCGTAGGTCCAGTGGATCGTGTTGGGCGAGCATTGCGCGCCGGTGAGGTCGGAGGTCGCGGCACCCGAGACCAGGAACACCTTGTTGCGCTCCCGCACCAGGGTGTTCACGGCCAGCGCCACCGAGGAGGTCGGCACGTCCATGATCACGTCCACGCCGTCGCGGTCGATCCACTGCCGCACCACGGTGGAGCCGACGTCGGGGCGGTTCTGGTGGTCGGCCTGCACCACCTCGACATTGATGCCGCGCTGGGTGATGCCGCTTTCCTGGATCGCCAGCCGCACCGCCTGGGTCGAGCCGGGACCGGAGAGGTCGCGGTACAGGCCGGACTGGTCGTTCAGCACGCCAATCCGGATTGTGTTGGCGGCCTGCGCCTTCGCCGAGCGATAGGGCAGGGCGCCCCAGGCGGGGGCGGTGGCGGCGGCGCCGAGAAGCGCGCGGCGGTTGACGGTCATGTGCCTGTCCTTCCTTGGTTTGTTTCCCGCCCTCGGCGTGGTCAGACGCCGAGGTAGTCGTGCAGCCGGTCCATGCTGCCGGCCAGATCCGCATTCGCCACCATGTCCGCGACCTGGCCGTGCTCCATCACGTAGTGCCGGTCCGCCACGGTCTGCGCGAAGCGGAAATTCTGCTCGACCAGCAGCACGGTGAAGCCGCGCTGCTTGAGCTCGCGGATGGTGCGGCCGATCTGCTGTACGATGACCGGCGCCAGCCCCTCGCTCGGCTCGTCGAGCAGCAGCAGCCGCGCGCCGGTGCGCAGGATGCGCGCGATCGCCAGCATCTGCTGCTCGCCGCCCGAGAGCTTGGTGCCCTGGCTGCGCGCGCGTTCCTTCAGGTTGGGGAACAGCGCGTAGATCTCGTCGAGCGAAAGCCCGCCCGGCGCGATCACCGGCGGCAGCATCAGGTTCTCCGTCACGTCCAGCGAGGCGAAGATCCCGCGCTCCTCCGGGCAATAGCCGAGGCCCGCGCGCGCGATCACATCCGGGCGCGCGGCGATGAGTTCGCGCCCGTCGAAGCGCACCGAGCCCTTCCGGCGGCCCACCAGCCCCATGATGGCGCGCAGCGTCGAGGTCTTGCCCGCGCCGTTGCGGCCGAGCAGCGTGACCACCTCGCCCTCATGGATCTCGATGTCCACGCCGTGCAGGGCGTGGCTCTCGCCATACCAGGCTTCCAGCCCCTCGATCCGCAGCAGCGGCGCCTCAGCCATGGGCCGCCCCCGGCAGCACGCTGTCGGGCACGCCGACCGAGGCCGGGTCGGTGCCCAGATAGGCGGCCTGGACGTCGGGGTTGCGGCTGACCTCGGCGTAGTCGCCCTCGGCCAGCACCTGGCCGCGGGTCAGCACGGTGATGCGGTCGCACAGCCCTTCCACCACCTTGAGGTTGTGCTCCACCAGCAGGACCGTGCGGCCCTGCGCCACCCGGCGCACCAGCGCCACGATGCGGTCCACATCCTCATGCGTCATGCCGGCGGTGGGTTCGTCCAGCAGCATCATCACCGGGTCCATCGCCAGGGTGGTGGCGATCTCCAGCGCGCGCTTGCGGCCATAGGGAAGCTGCGCGGCCTGCACCTCGATGTAGTCGGTCAGGCCCACGTCATCGAGCAGTTCGCGCGCGCGGTCCTCATAGACCGACAGCACGCGCTCCGAGCGCCAGAAATCGAAGCTGCCGCCACGGGCGCGCTGCAGCGCCATGCGGACGTTCTCCAGCACCGACAGATGCGGGAACACGGCCGAGATCTGGAACGACCGCACGAGACCCAGGCGCGCCACCTCGGCCGGCTTCATGGCGGTGATGTCGCGCCCGTCATAGGTGATGCGCCCGCGCGTCGGGATCAGGAACTTCGTCAGCAGGTTGAAGCAGGTGGTCTTGCCCGCGCCATTGGGCCCGATCAGCCCATGGATGCTGCCGCGGCGGATGCCGAGGTTGACGTCCTGCACCGCGACGAAACCGCGAAACTCCTTGGTCAGTCCCTCGGTCTCGAGGATGAACTCGCCCATCCGTACGCTTGCCTCCCAGGGCGTGTCATTCCGTCGCAATGTCCCGGCTGCAGCCCTGCCATGACGTTATGATGTGCAACGGTCATCCCGCAAGCAGGATTGTTCATCCATTCCGGCCGGTTTTCGCGAGGGCGGCGAGCATGCGCTCGGGCGTCGCGGGCAGATCCAGCCGCGCCACCCCGGCCGCGTCGCGCAGCGCGTTCACCACGGCGGTGGCCAGCAGCAGCGGCGGCTCGCCCACCGCCTTGGAGCGGAACAGCGTGCTGGCCCGGCCGCTGCCGCCATCGAGCAGCCGCACCTTCAGCACCGGCGGCACGTCGCGCGATCCGGGGATCTTGTAGGTGGAGGGGCCGAGGGTGCGCTGGCGCCCGGCCGCGTCCCACCAGGATTCCTCCGTGGTCAGCCAGCCCATGCCCTGGACGAAGGCGCCCTCGACCTGGCCGAGGTCAATGGCCGGGTTCAGGCTGCGCCCGCAATCCTGCACCAGATGCGCCGCGATGCAGCGATGCTCGCCGGTGAGCGTGTCCAGGATCACCTCGGCCACCGCCGCGCCATGGGTGAAGTAGAAGAAGGGCTCGCCGCGCATGGCCTGGGCGTCCCAATGGATGTCGGGGGTGCGGTAGAAGCCGGTGGCGGAGAGGCTGACCCGCGCCTTCCAGCACAGCGCCGCGAGTTCCCCGAAGGCCAGGCGTTCATTGCCGCCGGGGCGGGCGGGGAAGACGGCGCCATCCTCGAACACCACATCCTCGGCCGGGCAGGCGAAATGCGCCGCCGCCACCTCGGCCATGCGCGTCCTGATGGCGCTGGCCGCCGCATGCGCCGCCCAGCCGTTCAGGTCGCTGCCGGTGCTGGCGGCGGTGGCGCTGGTGTTGGGGATCTCGGCCGTCGAGGTGGCGCTGATGCCCACCGTCTCGACCGGGACCGAGAACACCTCCGCCACCACCTGCGCCACCTTCACGAACAGCCCCTGGCCCATCTCGGTGCCGCCATGCGCCAGCCGGATCGAGCCGTCGGTGTAGACATGCACCAGCGCGCCGGCCTGGTTGAGGTGCATGATGCCGAAGCTGATGCCGAAGGCGCAGAGGAAGGAACCAATGCCCCGGCGCAGCGTCGGGTGGGCGGCGTTGAAGGCGGCGATCTCGGCGCGCTTCGCCTCCCAGCCCGCGTCGCGCTTCGCCTCGGCCAGCACGCGGCGGCTCAGCGCCGGGTCCAGCGCCTGGCCGTATGGGGTGCGGTCCGCGAGATTGGCCTCGCGCAGCGCGTCCACATCGCGGCCGAGGTGGCGGGCCATGGCGTGCAGCACATCCTCCATGAGCAGCGCGCCCTGCGGCCCGCCGAAGCCGCGGAAGGCGGTGTTGCTGACGTGGTTCGTCTTGACCGCGGCGGCGGTGATCCGGTGGTGCGGCACGGCATAGGCGTTCAGCGCGTGGGTGAGCGCGCGGAACACCACGCCGCCCGACATGTCCAGGCTGTGCCCGCCATCGGCCGCCAGCAGCGCCGTCAGCGCCAGGAGCCGGCCAGCGTCGTCGAAGCCTGCCTCCCAGCGGTACAGGAAGGGGTGGCGCTTGCCGGTGGCGGCCATGTCCACCCGCCGCGGCAGGCGCAGCTTCACCGGCCGCCCGGTCAGCCGTGCCGCCAGGGCGGCGGCGGCGGCCACCCAGCTTGCGTTGCTCTCCTTGCCGCCGAAGCCGCCGCCCATGCGCCGGCACTGCACCGTGACGCGGTGGTAGGGCACGCCCAGCACCCGCGCCGCGATGTGCTGCGCCTCGCTCGGGTGCTGGGTCGAGGAATGGACCAGCATGTCCTCATCCTCGCCCGGGATGGCCAGCGCGATCTGCCCCTCCAGGTAGAAATGCTCCTGCCCGCCGGCGTGGAACCCGCCCGAGAGGCGGTGCGGGGCGGCCGCCAGCGCGGCCTCGGCATCGCCATTCGCCAGCACCTGCGGAGGCACCAGCCATGCCTCGCGCGCCAGCGCCTCGGCGATGTCCAGCACCGGGGGCAGGGGCGCGATGTCGGGCATCGCCAGGGCGGCGGCGCGCAGGGCGGCGTCGCGGCTGTCCGCCACCACCATCGCCAGCGGCTGGCCGTGATGTTCGACCAGCGCCTCGGCCAGCAGCGCTTCGCCCCGGCCGATGGGGGCGATGTCATTGGCGCCCGTGATGTCGGCGGGGGCGATGACGCGCACCACCCCCGGCGCGGCGGCGGCGGCGGAAAGGTCGAGCCCGCGCAGCCGCCCATGCGCCTCGGGCGAGAGCACCAGCGCCGCATGCAGCGTGCCCGCGGGCTCTGGCATGTCGTCCAGGAAGCGGGCCGCGCCGGTGGCGTGCTTCAGCGCGCTGTCATGGCGCATGGCGCGGCCGGCATGGCGCGCGGGCCCGTCCATCAGGCGAAGACCTCGGCCGGCA
>SKWC01000177.1 GCA_007129145.1 Rubritepida sp. | reverse complement strand
GCGCCACCCGATGCGCGCCGATTTCGAGCGCGCCCAGGCCGGCCGCCTGCCCGAGGGCTGGAACGCCGCACTCAGCGAACTCCGCGCCAGCCACGCGGCCGAGCAGCCCAAGCTCGCGACCCGCGTCGCCTCGCAGCGGGCGCTGGCCGCGCTGGTGCCCGCGGTGCCCGAGATGGTGGGCGGCAGCGCCGACCTGACGGGGTCGAACAACACGGATGTGAAGGGCATCCCCGCCATCCGGCGCGGGGATTTCGCCGGGCGCTACATCCATTGGGGCGTGCGCGAGCACGGCATGGCGGCCGCCATGAACGGCATGGCGCTGCATGGCGGGATCATCCCCTATTCGGGCACCTTCCTGGTTTTCGCGGACTACATGCGCCCCTCGATCCGCCTCGCGGCGCTGATGCGCCAGCGGGTGATCCATGTGCTGACGCATGACAGCATCGGCCTGGGCGAGGACGGGCCCACGCACCAGCCGGTCGAGACGCTGGCCAGCCTGCGCGCCATCCCCAACCTGTTCGTCTTCCGCCCGGCCGATGCCATGGAGACGGCCGAGTGCTGGGAACTGGCGGTGCGCCGCGCCGACGGCCCCTCGGTGCTGGCGCTGACCCGCCAGAACCTGCCCGCGCTGCGCCGCGACGCGGCCGAGAACCGCTCGGCGCGTGGCGGCTATGTGCTGGCCGAGGCCGAGGGGCGGCGCGACGTGACGCTGCTGGCCACCGGCAGCGAGGTGCATCTGGCCATGCAGGCGCGCGAGGAACTCCAGGGCCTCGGCATCCGCGCCGCGGTCGTCTCGCTGCCCTGTTGGGAACTCTTCGCCCAGCAGGACAGCGGCTATCAATCCGTGGTATTGGGAGACGCGCCGCGCATCGGCATCGAGGCCGCGATCGGCTTCGGCTGGGAGCGCTGGCTCGGGCCGCGCTCGGGTTTCGTGGGCATGAACGGCTTCGGCGCATCGGCGCCGGCCGAGGAATTGTTCCGCCATTTCGGCATCACGGCGTCGGCGGTGGTGGCTGCGGCACGCAAGATGCTGGCACGCTGACCCAAAAAACATCGAGAGAGGAGGGCTTAGCCATGGCAGTGAAGGTCGCGATCAACGGGTTCGGGCGCATCGGGCGGCTGGTCCTGCGCGCCATGATCGAGAGCGGGCGCAGCGATGTGGAATGCGTCGCCATCAACGACCTCGGCTCGGTCGAGGCGAATGCGCATCTGTTCAAGTATGACAGCGTGCACGGCCGCTTCGACGGCGAGGTGCATGTCGCGGGCGACAGCATCCTGATCAAGCGCGGCGGGCGCACCTACGGCCCCATCAAGGTCAGCGCGCATCGCGACCCCACCCAGGTTCCGTTCCAGGGCGTGGATGTGGCGCTGGAATGCACCGGCATCTTCACCAGCAAGGAGAAGGCGGGCGCCCTGATCCAGGCCGGCGCGCGCAAGGTGCTGATCTCGGCCCCCGGCGAAAATGCCGACGCCACCATCGTCTATGGCGTGAACCACCAGGTCCTGACCAAGGACATGACGGTGGTCTCCAACGCCTCCTGCACCACCAACTGCCTGGCACCCATGGTGCATGTGCTGCACAAGAAGTTCGGCGTGCTGCGCGGCTACATGGTGACCATCCACGCCTACACCGGCGACCAGAACACGGTGGACACGCTGCACAAGGACCTGCGCCGCGCCCGCGCGGCGGCGGTGTCCATGATCCCGACCAGCACCGGCGCGGCCAAGGCGGTCGGCCTCGTGCTGCCCGAGCTCAAGGGCAAGCTGGACGGCACCGCCATCCGCGTGCCCACGCCCAATGTGTCGCTGGTGTCGCTGGACGTGAACCTCGCCACCGCGGGCGTCACCAAGGAGCAGGTGAACCAGGCGATGCACGAGGCCGCGATGGGCGACCTCAAGGGCGTGCTCGCCTATGAAACGGAGCCGCTGGTGTCGGTGGATTTCAACACCAACCCGCATTCCTGCACCTTCGACGCCAGCCAGACCACGAGCCTGGACGGCGGGCAGCTGGTCCGCGTGATGGGCTGGTACGACAATGAGTGGGGCTTCTCGAACCGCATGAGCGACACGGCGGCGTTGTTCGGTAAGCTTTAAGCCCTCAAGCGCCGGGCGCGCGCTCCGGGCCCCATCGAAATTGCGCAGCAATTTGCGATGGGCACCCGTCCGCGCGCTTGGCTACGCCGCGCGGCGGGTGCGCCGGCCGCGCGGTCAGTTGGGCGGCGCCGGCCGCGTTGCGGCCGGATCCTCCATCGGCGCGCCTTCCTTCTTCGGTGGAGCCGGCCATGTCCTTTCGTACCCTCGATGCCCTCGACCCGCGCGGCAAGCGCATCCTGCTGCGCGCGGACCTGAACCTGCCCGTCAAGGACGGGCGCATCACCGACATGACGCGCATCGAACGGCTGGTGCCCACCATCCGCGAGCTGATGGAGAAGGGCGGGCGCGTCATCGTCTGCTCGCATTTCGACCGGCCCAAGGGCAAGCGCGTGCCGGAGATGTCGCTGCGCCCCATGCAGGTGGCGCTTGGCGAGGCGCTGGGCCGCGAGGTCGCCTTCGCCGATGACTGCGTGGGCCCCGAGGCCGAGGCCGCCGCCGCCGCCCTGGCCGATGGCGGCGTGCTGCTGCTGGAGAACACCCGCTACCACGCCGGCGAGGAGAAAAACGACCCGACGCTGGCCTCGGGCATGGCGAAGCTCGCGGATGCCTATGTGAACGACGCCTTCAGCGCCGCCCACCGGGCGCACGCCAGCACCGAGGGCGTGGCGCATCTGCTGCCCGCCTATGCCGGGCGGCTGATGCAGGCCGAGCTGGAGGCGCTGGAAGCGGCACTCGGCAGCCCGCAGCGGCCGGTGATGGCCATCGTGGGCGGCGCCAAGGTCAGCTCCAAGCTGGACCTGCTGGGCAACCTCTCGAAGCGGGTGGATGTGCTGGTCATCGGCGGCGCGATGGCGAACACCTTCCTCGCCGCGCAGGGGCTTTCCATGGGTGCCTCCTTGCAGGAAGCCGAGATGCACGACACCGCCCGCGCCATCATGGCCGAGGCGAAGGTGGGCGGCTGCGACATCATGCTGCCGCGCGACCTGGTGGTGGCCGAGGGCTTCGCCGCCCATTCGCCGCACCGCGCCGTGGCTGCGGATGCGGTGCCGGCGGGGATGATGGCGCTGGATGTCGGGCCGCTGACGGTGGCGGCCGTCAAGCAGACCCTGGCCGGGATGCGCACCCTGGTCTGGAACGGCCCCTTCGGCGCCTTCGAACTGGCCCCCTTCGACGCCGCGACGGTCGATGTGGCGCAGGAGGTGGCGCGGCTGACCGAGGCGGGCGGGCTGCGCAGCGTGGGCGGCGGGGGCGACACGGTCTCGGCGCTGCGCCATGCAGGGGTGGCGGAGGGGCTGTCCTATGTCTCGGCGGCCGGCGGCGCCTTCCTGGAATGGCTGGAGGGCAAGACGCTGCCCGGCGTGGCCGCGTTGCAGAAGTAGCACAAGATACAGCCGCTGGTTACTAGAGTGTTAACGCGTGGCGCGCGCAGCATGGCGCCATGCGGATCGGCGGACCATCCAGAACCGCGCGCGAGTGGGCGGCGCGCTTCACCAAATCTTCAGCCTTGGGCTGGACAGTGTCGCGCATGATCACGACCAACTCCCTCGCTGCCTTCACCCAGGAAATCGCCCGCACGCGGCCTGTCCAGGGCCCGCAGGCGCAGCCGCCGGAGGGGGTTCGGCCCACGGAACGCGCCAACCGCCCCGAGGTGGAGGCCATCGCGGAGCGCCGGCTGGATTCCGTGCCGCCGCAGCCCAGCAAGCCGGTGCCGCGCGGATCGCTGCTCGACCTCAAGGTGTGAGGCTGGCTCGCTGGCCGGGCCGATGTTAGACTCACTTATGCGCGCAACCATCCCCGCCTTCATCCTCGCCGCCGGCATGGTGCTGGCCACCGCAGCCGCCGCCCAGCAGCCCCCGCAATTCATCCCCAGCCGTGATGTGACGGTCACCTACCGCGTCCCCGACGCGGGCGGCGACATCCGCATGTCCTGGCTGGCGGCCAGCCAGCGCATGCGCATGGACATGCCGCAGGGCATGGGCTGGATGGTGATGGGCCCCGGCGATGCCGATGGCTTCATGGTGATGGAGCAGCAGCGCATGGTCATGGCGCTGCCCCCCGGCCGGGGCGAGGGCAGGGGGCTGATGCCGCCCGCCACCGCACGCTTCACCCGCGAGGGCACGGACCGCGTGGCGAATCTGTCCTGCACCCTGTGGCGTGTCGAGGACCGCGGCGAGGCCTCGCGCATCTGCTTGACCGATGACGGCGTTGCCCTGCGCGCCGAGCAGATCGGCCAGCCGAACTCGCGCATGGAGGCGACGGCCGTCACCTACGGCCCGCAGGACCCCGCCCGCTTCGAGCGGCCGCGCGGCTACCAGAGCTTCCAGATGCCGCAGGGTCTGGGCGCGCCGGGCGGCGCCATCCCGCCCCCTGGCCTGCGCTGAGCGCCCTTCTCCTGGAGGCTTCGCATGCCCACACCAAGGGCATGCTGTTCCGACGCGCCTTCCTGACCGCTCTCCCCCTGGGCCTCCTCCCCCTGGGCCTCGCCGCGCCTGCGCTGCGCGCGCAGACCGCCGATCCCGCCCGCGCCATCGCCCAGGTGGAGGCCTTCTTCAACGGGATCACCACCCTGCGCGCCCGCTTCCTGCAACTCGGCCACCATGGGCAGTCGGCCGAGGGCATCGCGCGCATCTGGCGGCCCGGGCGCATGCGCTTCGACTACGACCCGCCCGAACCCACCCTGCTGATCGCCGCCGACGGCCAGTTCTTCCACTGGGACCGGCTGATGCGCGAGGCCTCGATCGTCCCGCTTTCCTCAACCCCCTTCGCCATGCTGCTGCGCGATCCGCTGGAGCTGTCGGGCGAGATCACGGTGGAGGGTGTGGAGCGCGCCGGCGGGGTGATCCGTCTCACCCT
>SKWC01000337.1 GCA_007129145.1 Rubritepida sp. | reverse complement strand
TCGGGCAGTTCGATGGGCACGCCGAAATCCACGCCGCCGGCCAGCACCGTGCCGAAGCCGCTGACCGGCAGGCCCAGGAAGGGCGCGGGCGCGGCGCGGGGGGCGGCGCGCTCGGGCCGGCACAGGTCGGGGCGCAGGTGCAGCGCGACCGAGGCCACCGGATCCCCGCCATGGCCGAGGGCGGCCATGTCGCCGCCCATCTCCTTCTGCCAGCCGGTCGCGGTCTTCCACAGGTGCAGCACGGGGGCCACCACGCCATGGGCGCGGCGCAGGCGGCGCTGGGCTTCCTCGACCGGCGGGATGTTCCCGCCATTGCCGTTCACGATCAGGATGCGCCGCGCGCCCACCTCGGCCAGCGCGCCCAGCACCTCCTCCAGCAGGGCGGTCAGCAGCCCAGGCGAGAGCGCCACCCCGCCCGGCACGCCGCGGAAGAAATCCGCCCCGCCGAAGGGGATGGGGGGTGCGACCAGGGCGCGGCCATGGGCCTCTGCGATGCGCAGCGCGATGGCTTCCGCCAGCAGGTAGTCGCCCATCGGGCAGGCGGGGCCATGCGTCTCCAGGCTGCCCAGCGGCAGCAGCACGGCCTCGCCGGCGGCGATGCGCTGAGCGACCTCGGGCGCGGTGAGTTCGGCGATGCGGCAGGATGCGGGCATGGGGGTTTCCGGCATGGATGCTGCGGCGCATCCTCGGGGCCACGGGCCGCGCTGTCCAGCGCGGCCGCCATGGAGGAATCTGCGCGATGGATCTGCAACTGACGGGCAAGGTGGCGCTGGTGACGGGCGCCTCGGTGGGGCTGGGCCGCGCCATCGCCAAGGAACTGGCGGCCGAGGGCTGCCGCCTGGCCATACTGGCGCGGCGCCGCAACCTGCTGGAGGAACTGGCCGCCGAGCTGCCCGCCAGCGCCGAGCCCTTCATCATCGTCCAGGACATCACCGCCCCGGGGGCGGCGGATGCGATCAAGGAGGCGATGGTCGGGCATTTCGGCCGCTGCGACATCCTGATCAACAACGCCGGCGGCAGCCGCCCGCAGCCCGACCTCGGCTCGGACGAGGTCTGGATGGAGAGCATGGAGCTGAACTTCCACGCCGGGCGGCGCATCACCCATGCGCTGGTGCCGCTGATGCAGGCGCAGAAATGGGGCCGCATCATCAACCTCACGGGCGCGGACGAGCCCTTCATGGTGAATGCCGCGAACCCGCCCAATGGCGCAGTGCACATCTGGGCCAAGGCGCTCTCGCGCGTGCTGGGCCGCGACGGCATCACCGTGAACAGCCTGCCGCCCGGCCGCATCCGGTCCGAGCAGATCGACAACAAGGTGCTGACCAGCGAGGAGGCGCGCCGGGCCTGGGCCGAGAAGGAGGTCCCGGCCGGCTATATCGGCGACCCGCGCGACATGGCGGTGATCGCGACCTTCCTGTGCTCGCCGCTGGCCCGCTACATCACGGGCCAGGTAATCCATGTGGACGGAGGCGCGCGGCGCTTCGCCCACTGACGCTGAACGTCACGCCGGCTCCAGCGGGGCGTGCAGCGGCACGCCCGGCACCCGGATGCCGTCGGGCCGGCCGGTTTCGGTGCGGCCCTGGTAGGTGTCGGTGAAGGCGGGCGGCAGGGCGGGCCCGTCCGGGCAGGCCAGCCAAAGCCGCAGCAGGTGCCGCCGCCGCGCGGGCTCGGGCCAGTCCTCATAGGCGGTGCGCGAGTGCAGGATGCCGTGGTTGCACAGCCACTGCACGTCGCCGGGGCGGAAATCCATGTCGAGGCGCAGCGCGGGGTCGCCCGCCAGCGCATCGAGCGCGGCCATCGCCTCCTGCTGAGCGGCGCTCAGCGGCGGCACCCCGGGCAGGCGCTGCGCCTTGCGCACGGCGCTGCCCACATAGGCGCCGATCATCCGCCCCTGCCAGGGGGTGAAGACGGGCATGCCGAACCAGGGATCGCGCCCCTCCGGCACCTCGCCCCAGCGGGTGTAGGGGAAGGGTTCGAGCAGCGCGCGCGCAAGGTCGGGGCGCTCGGCGGCCAGGCGGTTCCACAGCGTGGTGGAGCTGACGATGCTGGACAGCCCGCCCGATTTCGGCGTGCGCAGGCTGAGCAGCCCGACCACATCCGAGGAATCCGTGTGGTAGTTGAGATGCGCGCTGGTCTGGTAGCCGCGCACCTCTGGGTCGCCGTAGTCGAGGCCGAGATTGGCCACATGCCCGAGCACATGGCCCTTGCCGTTCTGCGAGACGGGCTCGCCCAGGACCAGCCCCATCCCCCAGAAGGCGGCCGCGCTCTCGGCAAGGGACCATTCGCCCACCGGCACGCCGCGCATCAGGAAGAAGCCGCGGCCGTGCAGCACCTCGTGGCGGATGGCGTCCAGCCGCGCGGCGAGGCGGTCCAGCGGGAAATCTGCGCGGGTCAGCGCCTGCACCGGCCGGCCGGTGGCCATGGCGGTGGCGACGGCGGCGCGCAATTCCGCGACCTCATCCGCGTCCAGCGCATGGATCCAGTCGGTGCGCGCGGCCATGTCGGGGCCCGTCCAGGCCTGGGCATTGTCGAAAAGCGGCAGCGCCGCCTGGGTTGCGCTCACCTGGGTTGCGCTCATGGGCGTCCTCCTTCGGCAGGGGCGCTGCGGGGCCCCCTTGCCGGGCAAGCTTCGGCCCGCGGCGCCGTCTCGGCAAGCGTGACGCGGCGGCCGGCAGGCGCTATAGCGTCCAACCTATGACATGGGTTGATGGCGTCCTGCTGTTCGTGGTGGCGATCTCCGCCATCCTCGCCTTCATGCGCGGCTTCGTGCAGGAAGTGCTGGGGGTGCTCGCCTGGGTCGGCGCGGCGGTCGTGGCCCTGATGACCCGCGACGCGCTGGCGCCGATGGTCCTCCAATATGTCGAGGCCGCCTGGGTGGCGGATGCCATCGCCATCGGTGGCGTGTTCCTGGCCGTGCTGGTTGTGCTGAAGCTGATCATCCACGCGGTGGCCGGGCGCATCCGGAGCAGCGCGCTGGGCGGTCTGGACCGGAGCCTGGGCGCGGTGTTCGGCGTGGCGCGCGGCGCCTTCCTGGCCGTGGTGGCCTTCATCGTCGGCGGGCTGTTCTTCCCCCAGGTCGAGAACTGGCCCGCGCCGGTGCGCGATGCCCGCGCCCTGCCCTATGTCGTGGAGGGCGCGCGCTGGCTGGTCGTGCAGCTTCCCCCTGATTTCCGACCGCGTCTGGTCGAGCCTCCCCTTGTGCGCGTCCCCACGCAGGACGATCTGCTTCGTCCGCCCGCACGGGACCGCATCTGAAGGATCAATCCCAATGGCGTTGCCGTCCGTCGTGATCGAGGACGATCACTTCCATGAGGAATGCGGCGTCTTCGGCGTCTGGAACGTCAAGGACGCCGCGGCACTGACCGCGCTCGGCCTGCACGCGCTGCAGCACCGCGGGCAGGAGGCGTCGGGCATCGTCACCCTGGACGAGCAGGGCGAATTCCACTCGCATCGCGGCCTGGGGCTGGTCGGCGACATCTTCGGCGACGCCAAGGTGATGGCCGGGCTGCCGGGCGAGGCCGCGGCGGGCCACAACCGCTATGCCACCACCGGCGAGACGGCGCTGCGCAACGTCCAGCCCCTGTTCGCCGAATTCGAGTTCGGCGGCTTCGCGGTGGGCCACAACGGCAACCTCACCAACGCGGCACAGCTGCGCCGGGCGCTGGTGCGGCGCGGCTGCATCTTCCAGTCCACCACGGATTCCGAGGTCTTCATCCACCTCATCGCCATCAGCCTCTACGCCAATGTGGTGGACCGGCTGATCGACGCGCTGAAGCAGGTGCAGGGCGCCTACAGCCTGGTGGCGCTGCACAATGGCGCGCTGATCGGCGCGCGCGACCCGCTGGGCGTGCGCCCGCTTGTGCTGGGGCGCCTTGGCGAGGGCTGGGTGCTGGCCAGCGAGACCTGCGCGCTGGACATCGTGGGCGCCGAATTCGTCCGCGACATCGAGCCCGGCGAGATCGTGGTGATTGACGGCGCGGGGGTGCGCAACCTCAAGCCCTTCCAGACGGAGGCGCCGCGCTTCTGCATCTTCGAATACATCTACTTCGCCCGGCCGGATTCCGTGGTCGAGGGAACGCCGGTCTATGAGACGCGCAAGCGCATCGGCGCCGAACTGGCGCGCGAGAGCCATGTGGACGCCGATGTGGTGGTGCCGGTGCCGGATTCGGGCGTGCCGGCGGCCATGGGCTATGCGTCTGAGGCGGGCGTGCCCTTCGAACTCGGCATCATCCGCAACCATTATGTCGGTCGCACCTTCATCGAGCCGACCGACCAGATCCGCCACCTGGGCGTGAAACTCAAGCACAGCGCCAACCGCGCCATGCTCCAGGGCAAGCGGGTCATCCTGGTGGATGACAGCATCGTGCGCGGCACCACCTCAAAGAAGATCGTTGAGATGGTGCGCCAGGCCGGCGCGGCGGAGGTGCACATGCGCGTCTCCTCGCCGCCCACCACCCACTCCTGCTTCTACGGCATCGACACGCCCGAGCGCAGCAAGCTGCTGGCCGCCCAGCACGACCTGGCCGCCATGGCGCAGCTGATCGGCGTGGACAGCCTCGCCTTCATCTCGCTGGATGGGCTGTATCGGGCGCTGGGCCGGCCGGGCCGCAACCCCGCCCTGCCCGCCTATTGCGATGCCTGCTTCACCGGCGACTACGCCATCCCGCTGGTGGATCGCGGCGACACGCCCGAAACCCGCGCCGCCCTGGCCAAGGCCGCGCAATGAGCGCGCCGCTTGCCGGGCAGGTTGCGCTGGTCACCGGCGCCTCGCGCGGGATCGGCCGCTCCACCGCCCTCGCACTCGCCGCGCGCGGCGCGCATGTCGTCGCGACCGCCCGCAGCCAGGGCGCGCTGGAGGAGCTGGACGACGCCATCCGCGCCGCCGGCGGCAGCGCCACCCTACTGCCGCTCGACCTCATCCGCGAGGCCGAGCAGATGGACGCGATCGGCCCTTCCATCGTCGAGCGCTTCGGCCGGCT
>SKWC01000142.1 GCA_007129145.1 Rubritepida sp. | reverse complement strand
CGCTCGTCGAGGCGCGGCGTGATCTGCCCTTCGCCTGGGGCAGCCAGGATTGCAGCGGCTTCGCCGCCGACGCCGTCGAGGCCTTGACCGGCCGTGATTGCAGGAGCGGGCGCAGGTTAGGGAGGCCAGGAGTGTGCAGGAGATGAGGGCGGTGGTGGGGCAACGGCATGGGCCCGCGGATGCGGGTTTGCACACGGCCGCCCAGGCGGGGCTGTCGGGCGGGTAGCGCGCGAGGGATTTCGCGCGGGGTGGCTCTGTGACATTGCCAGCACGCTGCCCGCGGCCGTTACCATGGGCGCATGGAGCCGGACGACGAGCGGCGCATCGCAACAAGCGTCGCGAAGATCATGGCCATGATCTGCGTGCGCAATTCGCGGCTGGAGGAGCTGCACGCCGGCCAAGTCCCAGTCACCCACATCGGCGACCACTCGGACGTCTTCGTGGTGCACGCCGATGAGACCAGCCGGAAGTTCTGCCGAAGATGCTCGGGCGAGGAACGAGATCGCGCTGACCCAGGGGCTGAGGTGGCGCTGTACTTGACGACTTCAGCCGCCGTCAAAACGGTTTACAGGCGCTAGCGGCGCTGCCAAACTTTCCAACAGAACAATAAGGCTGGAGGAACGTCCATGCGGCAGGCCACACAGGCCTGGACCGCGTCCGAGCGCTCTTGTGTGGAAGCGCGCGGATCAGGCGGCTCACCGCATACCTCCCGCCAAGCAGCGCGGTGCAGCCTGCAGGTATAATGCCTGTCGGCGCGCCTCGTATAAGGAAGGAGGACGCCCATGACAGACATCAGCAAGCGCCAGTTCCTGGCCGCCGCCGCCATCATGGCCGGCACATCTGCCGCCGCCCGTGCGACCGCCGCCGAGCTTCCCGCCCATGAGCGGGCGCTCTATGAAGGCGCCCAGCGCGAAGGCCAGATGACCTGGTATTCCGGTCAGTTCAACGCCGAGACCTCCGAGGCCGTGGGCCGTGCCTTCACCGAGCGGTATCCGGGGGTGCGCTGCAACGTGGTGCGCAGCACCTCGCAGGTAGCCTTCCAGAGGCTGTCGCAGGACCATCGCGCCGGTGTGGCGCAGTGCGACGTGCTGAGTTCGACCAATTCGGGCCATTTCACCCAACTCAAGCGGCAGGAGCGGCTGATGCGCTTCGCCCCGCGCAACCAGGCCGAACTGATCCCCGCCATTCAGAACATCGATCCGGACGGTTATTTCCACACGAGCTTCCTCGGCCTGTTCATGATGGGGCACAACACCAACCGGGTATCTGAGGCCGATGCGCCGCGCAGTTGGCAGGACGCGCTCGACCCGCGCTGGCGCAACCAGCTGGCGGTCGGGCATCCCGGCTTCAGCGGCGCGGTCGGCGTCTGGGCCGTCCAGATGCGCAAGATGTACGGCTGGGAATATTTCGAGCGGTTGGAGCGCAACAATCCGCAGATCGGCCGCTCCGCCATCGATCCCGTCACCACCATGAACGCCGGCGAGCGCTCGGTGGGGCTGTGCGTGCCTATCGGTTCCACGCTTCTCAGCGCCTCGCGCGGGAACCCGTTGCGGCTGATCTATCCCGAGGAAGGGGTTCTGGCCACCATCGCCCCCTCGGCGGTGATCGCCAACGCGCCCAACCCCTATGCGGCGCGGCTGTTCATGGAGTTCCAGGCCACGCGTGAGATGTCCACCACGGTCGCGGGCTTCTTCAACCAGCCGCTGCGCAACGACGTGCCGGTGCCCGAGGGTGCGCGGCCGCTCGATGCGGTGACGCTGCTCGCGCCCAGCCTCGAGGAGCAGGAAAGCGGCGTGCCGGAGGTGCGCGAACTCTGGCGCGACACTTTCGGCGTCTGACGCGGCGCGGGGAGGCCGGACATGAGCGAGATCACTTCCCGATCCATGCCGGCCGTCCCCGCGCCGGGTCGGCAGGAGGGGCTTTGGCGGCGCGCCCTGCGCATCGAGCCCGCCATCATCCTGTGGATCCTGCTGGTCGGTGTGCTGGCCTTCCTGGTGGTTTGGCCGCTGGGCAAGCTGCTGCTGGTCAGCTTCGAGCACCAGCGCACCGGTGAATTCACCCTGGCGAACTATGCCGCCGCCTACGGCCGCCAGCGCTTCATCGATGCGTTGGTGAACTCGCTGTGGCTGGGAACGGTCTCGGCCGCAATGGCTGTGGTCATGGCCGTGCCCATGGCCTGGGCGGTGTCGCGCACCAACATGCCGGGCAAGGGGCTGACCTGGGCGGTGGTGCTGGGCGCCTTCATCCTGCCGCCCTATCTCTCCGCGGTGGGCTGGATCCTGCTCGCGGGGCCCAATTCCGGCTTCATCAACGTGTGGTGGCGGGAGCTGACCGGGGCCGATTTCGCGCTGTTCAACATCTACAGCTTCGAGGGGATGGCGCTGGTGATCGCGCTGAACTCCTTCCCGCTGGTCTTCATCTTCGTGAAATCGGCGCTCGACCTCGTCTCGTCCGAGATGGAGGACGCCGCCAACATCTTGGGCGCGGGCACCTTCACGGCCATGCGCAAGGTCTCGCTGCCGCTGGTGTGGCCGGCGATCCTGGCAGGCTTCATCATCGTTTTCCTGGATGCGATCTCGCTGTTCGGGGTGCCTGCCATCCTGGGTATACCGGCGCGGATCAACGTGGTCACGACGCAGCTGTGGCAGTTCTTCGAATACCCGGTGCGCGTCGAGGTGGCCGCCGCCTACGCCATGCCGCTGCTGATGATTACGGCGGGGCTCATCCTGGTGCAGCGCCTGATGCTGGCGCGCAAGGGCTTCGTCTCGCAGACGGGCAAGGGCGGCGAGCGGCGTATGATCGACCTCGGCCCCTGGCGCTGGGTCATGTTCGGCTGGTGCGCGCTGATCGGATTGATGGCGGTGGCGGCGCCGCTGATGGTCATGCTGCAGGCCTCCTTCTCGCGCGCCTGGGGCCTCGGCCTGACCTGGGACAACCTGACGATCGCCAACTACCGCCTGCTCATCTTTGAGCACGACATGGCGCTGACCTCGATCTGGAACACGGTGTGGTTCTCGGCGGCGGCGGCCACCATCGCCGTGGTGGTGGCGCTGCTGGTCGCCTATGTGGCGGCGCGGCGGCTGGTGCCTTTCGGCGATGCGCTTGGCTTCCTGGCCATGGCGCCCTTCGTCATCCCCGGCATCGTCATGGCGATCGGCTTCTACGCGGCCTATGCCGGCCCGCCGCTGCTGCTCTACGGGTCGGCGGCCATCATCATCCTGGCCTTCGCCTCGCGCTTCATGCCTATCGCCTACGCCAATTCCTCGGCGGCGATCCGCGCGGTTCACCCTGAGATGGAGGAGGCCGCGCGCATCCTCGGCAGCGGGCGGCTGCATGCGATTGCGCGGATCACGGCGCCGCTCGTGCGCAAGGCGCTGCTCGGCGGCTGGCTGATCGTCTTCATCGTCGCCTCGCGCGAGCTGTCGGCGGCGATCTTCCTGGTGGGGCCGCGCACCCGCACCATGTCGGTGCTGCTCTACGACATGAGTGAGGCGGGCAATTTCGAGGTGCTCTCGGCCTTCGGCGGCCTGCTGCTGCTGGTCACCATGGCCTTCGTCCTGGTCGGGATGAAGCTGTTGGGCCGGGACTTCATGCTGCGGAGAAACTGATCCATGTCTCGTCTGGTGCTGGATGGGCTGACCAAGGCCTATGGACGGCTGCGTGTGGTGGATGCCATCAACCTGAGCCTCAATGAGGGGGAGTTCGTCTCGCTCCTCGGTCCCTCGGGCTGCGGCAAGACGACGACGCTGCGCATGATCGCGGGCTTCGTCGACCCCAATGAGGGGCGGATCATGCTGGATTCCCAGGTGATCTCCGCGCCCGGCAGCGTCCTGCCGCCCGAGCGCCGCGGCATGTCCATGATTTTCCAATCTTATGCGGTCTGGCCGAACATGACGGTGGCCGAGAACGTCGGCTTCGGACTGAAGCTGCGCAAGCTTTCCGGCGAGGAAGTGCGCCGCCGCGTGGGCGAGATTCTGGAGGTGGTGCAGATGGGCCATCTGGCCGGGCGCTACCCGGCCGAGCTTTCGGGTGGGCAGCAGCAGCGCGTGGCGCTGGCGCGCGCCATCGTCGTGAAGCCCGCGGTGCTGCTGCTGGACGAGCCGCTGTCCAACCTCGACGCGAACCTGCGCGAGGAGATGCGCTTCGAGATCCGCCGCCTGCACGACGAATTCAAGATCACCACGGTCTATGTGACGCATGACCAGGCCGAGGCCATGGCGACCTCGGACCGCATCGCGGTGATGAATGGCGGGCGGATCGAGCAGGTGGACGCGCCGCACCTGCTCTACACCCGCCCGCGCACCCGCTTCGTCGCCGGCTTCATAGGCCGCACGAACCTGATCGAGGCGCGGCTGGAGGGCGGAGCCCTGGGCTTCGGCGGCTTGTCAGTGCCGTCTGGGATAGTGCCTGGCGCCGATGGCGCGGCCGGCGCGGTGCTGCTGTCCATCCGCCCGCAGAGCATCAGGCTGAACCGCGACGCGCCCGAAGGCATGCCCGCCCTGTCGGCCGAGGTGGAGAGCCGCACCTTCCTGGGCGAGACCTGGGACTATGTGCTGCGGACGGACGGCGGCGCGCTGCGACTGCGCGCGAGCGCCAGCCCGCTGGAGGTGCATGAGGTGGGCGAGGCGCTGTGGCTCGGCTTCGACCCGCGCCAGATGGCGGTGGTGGAGTAGGTCCCGCTGCTCCGCTCCGCGTGCCGCTGTAACAAGGGGCAGGCCGTCGCCAATCGCAACAGCCACAGGTCGGGTGATCGCCGGAACAGAGACATAGGGAGGGCCGCCGCCGCTCAGCCCGCCCGGCGCCCATTGAAGCCTGCGCCAGGCTGCGCAGTGTCGGCTGGCCCTGTGGCGGCCAGCGTCATCGCCCAGGGCCGGCCGGGGCAAAGCCCACGGCCGGCCAGCGCGGTCCGGACTACGAACGCCGGAAGAAGTGCTGCAGCGTGGAGCAGTCGGTCTGCTCGATCCAGGACGAGCCCATCGGATGCGCGGCG
>SKWC01000200.1 GCA_007129145.1 Rubritepida sp. | reverse complement strand
TCGCGCTGATGCAGGCGCTGGCACCGCCGCTGGCCGCGCACCGCGCCTATCCGGCGCTGGAGACGGCCGCGCGGGCGCTGAGCGCGGGTGGGCTGCGCCTCGCGGCAGGAGGTCAGCCCAGCTCCTCCAGGCTGTCGCGGTAGCGCTCGATCACCGCGCGGCGCCGCACCTTCATGGTGGGCGTCAGCAGCTCGTTCTCGACGCTGAAGGGCTCGGGCACCGCCTTCCAGCGGCGAATGCGCTCGATCGGCGAGAGCTTGGCGTTCACCCGCGCCACCGCCGCCCCCAGCCCATCGGCCGCGCCCTCGGCGGGCACCAGCAGCGCCACCACCCCGGCCAGGCCCTCGCCGGCGGCGACCGCCTGGGCGATCTCGGGCTCGCCCACCAGCAGCGCCTCCAGCTTCGAGGGAGCGACCATGTCCCCGCCCTTCAGCTTGATGAAGTCGCGCTTGCGGTCGGTGATGACCAGCTTGCCCCCCTCCAGCCGGCCGACGTCGCCGGTGTGCAGCCAGCCGTCCTGGATGGCGGCAGCGCTGGCCTCGGGCCGGTTCCAGTAGCCGTCCATGACCAGATCGCCGCGCACCAGGATCTCGCCATCCCCAGCGATGCGCAGCTCCACCCCGGGGAGCGCCGGGCCCACCGTGCGCCGGTCGTTGTCCCAGGGCAGGTTCACGCTGATGACGGGCCCGGCCTCGCTCTGGCCGTAGCCCTGGATCAGCGGCAGGCCGAAGGCGAGGAAGAAGGCCGACAATTCGGGATCGAGCCGGGCGCTGCCCGAGACCAGCGCGCGCAGCTTGCCGCCGAAGCGGGCGCGGATCTTCGCCCCCACCAGCCGGTCGAGCAGCCCGAGCTGGACATTCTCCAGCCATGACAGCGCAGGCCCGTCCAGCCGCCGCAGCCCCAGCGCCAGGGCACGGTGGAACAGCTTGGCCTTCAGCCCGCCGTCCTTCTCGACCTGGGCCAGGATGCGTGTGCGCAGCACCTCGAACAGGCGCGGAACTGCGGTGATAATGGCGGGTTTGAATTCGGCCATCTCAGCGCCCAGCCGCTCGGCGCCGCGCGAATAGACCACCTCCATGCCGAAGGAGGGCAGCAAGAAGCCGCCCACCGTGTGCTCGTAGCTGTGCGACATGGGCAGGAAGGAGAGGTAGCGCTCGCCCGCGACATTGAGCCGCTCGATCAGCGGCCGCACGCCCTCGCGGTTCGCCAGCAGGGCGCGGTGCGGCAGCATCACCCCCTTGGGCGCGCCGCCGGTGCCGGAGGTGTAGATCAGACAGGCGAGCCGCCCCTCGGGGATGTGCTCGACCTCGGCCATCAGCATGGCGGGGTCGTTGGGCGTGGCCTCGGCCTCGGCCCAGGTGGCCAGCCGCGCACCCGGCGGGGCGGCGGCGCCGGGCCCCATGCACAGCAGGAGGGCGAGCCCCTCCGCCTCGGTGGCGCCGGCGGTCACCGCGCGCGCCAGCGCCGTGGTCGAGACGATCGCGGCCCGCGCCCCGGAATCGCGCAGGATGTGGGCGTGGTCGTGCACGGTGTTCGTGGTGTAGGTGGGCACCGTCACGGCGCCGATGCTCATGACCGCGACATCGGCGATCAGGAACTCGGGCCGGTTCTCGCTGACCAGCAGCACGCGGTCCCCCGGGGCGACACCCGCCGCGCGCAGCCAGGCCGCCACCGCCGAGACCTTCATCGCGAATTCGCCCCAGACCATGCGCACCCAGGCGCCATCCTTCCAGCGCGTGAGCATCGGCCGGTCCGGATGCCGCCGCGCGAGGCCGAGCATCATCCCCGGCAGGCTGGTCCAGCGTGGCGCTTCCTCGGGCATGTTTTCCTCCTTCGGGGCGGCGCCGCCTTGGCCCGCCCGCTGGGTGGCATATATGAAGGCCATGCATCTCCGCCCACCGCCCCCGCGCGCCCCCCTCGACACCACCGGAGGAGACGCCGCCCTCCCCGCCTGGGATCTGTCCGACCTCTACCGCGGCCCGGCCGACCCGGCGCTGACGGCGGATCTCGACCGCGCCGAGGATGACGCGCGCGGCTTCGAGGCGGCGCATGCCGGCAAGCTCGGCGCGCTGAAGGGCGATGCGCTGGCCGCCGCGATCGCCACCTATGAGCGCATCGAGGAGGTGCTGGGCCGGGTCATGAGCTACGCGCAGCTCGTCTTCTCGGGCGATGCGCAGGACGCCGGGAACGGCCGCTTCTACCAGACCATGCAGGAGCGCGTGACGGCGGTCTCCTCGCATCTGGTGTTCTTCACGCTGGAGTTGAACCGGCTGGAGCAGGGCCCGCTGGAGGCGAAGCTGGCCGAGAGCGCCGCGCTGCGCCGCTGGCAGCCCTGGCTGCGCGACCTGCGCGTGTGGCTGCCGCACCAGCTTCCCGACGAGATGGAGAAGCTGCTGCACGAGAAGGAGGTGACCGGCCGCGCCGCCTGGAACCGCCTGTTCGACGAGACCATGGCGAACATGACCGTGCGCGTGGCCGAGGAGGATCTCTCGGTCTCGGCGGCGCTGAACAAGCTCTCGGACAAGGACCGCGGCGTGCGCGAGGCCGCGTCCCGCGGCGTCTCTGCCGCCTTCCAGGAGCGCATCCGCCTGTTCGGGCTGATCACCAACACCCTGGTCAAGGACAAGGAGGTCATGGACCGCTGGCGCAAGTATCCGCGCCCCGGCTCTGCGCGGAACCTGTCCAACATGGTCGAGGACGGGGTGGTGGACGCGCTGGTCGAGGCGGTGCGCGCCGCCTATCCGCGGCTGTCGCACCGCTACTACGCGATGAAGGCGAAGTGGCTGGGGCTTGCGAAGCTGCAGCATTGGGACCGCAACGCGCCGCTGCCGCGCGACGATGACGCGACCATCCCCTGGCCCGAGGCGGTGCGCCGCGTGCGCGGCGCCTATGGCGGCTTCTCGCCCCGGCTGGAGGCGCTGGCCGCGCCCTTCTTCGAGAAGCCCTGGATCGACGCGGCGCTGCGCCCGGGCAAGGCCTCGGGCGCCTTCGCCCATCCCACCGTGCCCTCCGCGCACCCCTATCTGCTGCTGAACTACCACGGCAAGGCGCGCGACGTGATGACGCTCGCCCATGAGCTCGGCCATGGGGTGCACCAGCGCCTGGCCGCCGAGCAGGGCTATCTGATGAGCAGCACGCCGCTGACCCTGGCCGAGACCGCCAGCGTCTTCGGCGAGATGCTGACCTTCCGCGCCATGCTCGACGCCGAGCGCGACCCCGCCCGCCGCCGCCTGCTGCTGGCCGGCAAGGTCGAGGACATGCTGAACACGGTGGTGCGCCAGATCGCCTTCTACCGCTTCGAGACGCTGCTGCACGGCGCCCGCCGCGAGGGTGAGCTGAGCGCGGAGCGCATCGGCGAGATCTGGATGCAGGTGCAGACCGAAAGCCTCGGCCCCGCCTTCGAGTTCACGCCGGACTACGCCGTCTATTGGGCCTACATCCCGCATTTCGTGCACTCGCCCTTCTACGTCTATGCCTATGCCTTCGGGGACTGCCTGGTGAACGCGCTGTATGGCGTGTACCGCGACGGCAAGGTCGCGGGCTTCGAGGAGAAATACCTCGACATGCTGCGCGCCGGCGGCACGCTGCGCCACCGCGAGCTTCTGGCGCCCTTCGGCCTCGACGCCTCGGACCCGGCCTTCTGGACGCGGGGCCTCGACGTCATCAGCGGCTTCATCGACGAGCTGGAGACCACCGCGTGAACGAGCGCAGCGAAGCCACCCTGTTCGGCGAGATGCGCCGGATGGTGCGCACCTCCGGCGCCGTGACCGGCATCGCCGCCCGCGTGGCGGGCGAGCGCTACCTCGGCATCCGCACCAACAAGGACACTCATGCCGAGGGGCTGAAGGCCATATTGGGCGGGCTGAAGGGGCCGATGATGAAGGTGGCGCAGTTCCTCGCCACCATCCCCGAGGCGCTGCCCCCCGAATACGCCCGCGAACTGGCAACCCTTCAGGCGAACGCCCCGCCCATGGGCTGGCCCTTCGTGAAGCGGCGCATGGGCACCGAGCTGGGCGCGGATTGGCAGAAGCACTTCAAGACCTTCGGCCAGCATGCCGCGGCCGCGGCCAGCCTGGGCCAGGTTCACCGCGCCACCCTGCAGGACGGCACCGAGGTCGCCTGCAAGCTGCAATACCCCGACATGCCCAGCGTGGTTGAGGCGGACCTCAAGCAGCTCAAGCTCGGGATGCAGCTCTACCGGCGCATGGACAGCTCGCTCGACAACGACGATGCCTATGCCGAGATCGCCGAGCGCCTGCGCGAGGAGCTGGACTACACGCGCGAGGCCGCGCACCAGCGCCTCTACCGCATCATCCTGGCCGATGAGCCCAGCGTGCATGTGCCCGAGCCGATCGAGGCGCTGACCACGCGCCGGCTGCTGACCATGACCTGGCTGGAGGGCGGCTCCATCCTGAAGCGGCTGGAGGAGGACCCGCCGCTCGAGGAGCGCAACGCCTATGCGCGCGCCCTGTTCGCGGGGTGGTACAAGCCGGTCTATCGCTACGGCGTGATCCATGGCGATCCGCATCTGGGCAACTACCAGGTGCGACAGGGTGATGGTGGCATCAACCTGCTGGACTTCGGCGTGGTCCGCATCTTCCCGCCGCAGTTCATCACCGGCGTGATCACCCTGTATGAGGCGGTGCGCGACGGCGATGACGACAAGGCGCACCATGCCTTCGAGGTCTGGGGTTTCCGCAACCTCTCGCGCGAGACCATGCTGATCCTGAAGAAATGGGCGGATTTCCTCTATGAGCCGCTGCTGAGCGACCGCGTGCGGCCGATCCAGCAATCCGACGACCCGAGCCACGGCCGCAAGGTCGCGGAGGAGGTGCATCGCGGCCTCAAGGCCACGGGCGGGGTGCGCATCCCGCGCGAATTCCCGCTGATGGACCGCGCCGCGATCGGCCTGGGCAGCGTCTTCTTCCGCCTCAAGGCCGAGTTGAACTGGCACCGCATGTTCAACGAATTGATCGAGAACTATGACGAGGCCGCGCTCGCGCAGC
>SKWC01000070.1 GCA_007129145.1 Rubritepida sp. | reverse complement strand
GTGCGGCATTGCCGACCCTACCCGTGCGGCATTGCCGCAACGCAGCATTCCGCCTATCCGTGCCGCCCGAGGCATGAAGAGGGCAGCATGGAACGCATTCTCGACGGCCAGGTGGCGCTGATCACCGGCTCCACTTCGGGCATCGGGCTCGGCATCGCGCGCATCTTCGCCGCGGCGGGCGCCAAGGTCATGCTCAACGGCTTCGGCAAGCCCGAGGACATCGCCGCCGCGCGGGCCGAGATCGGCGCGCTGATGGGCGTGGCCCAGTGCCCCTACAGCGCCGCCGACATGTCCAGGCCCGCCGAGATCGAGGCGATGGTGCGCGAGGCCGAGGCGCTCTCCGGCCGGCTCGACATACTGGTGAACAACGCCGGCATCCAGCATGTCTCGCCGGTGCAGGATTTCCCGCCGGAGAAATGGGACGCGATCATCGCGATCAACCTCTCCTCGAACTTCCACGCCATCCGCGCCGCCCTGCCGGGGATGCTGGCGCGCGGTCACGGGCGCATCATCAACGTCGCCTCCGCGCACGGGCTGGTCGCCTCGCCCTACAAGACCGCCTATGTCGCGGCGAAGCATGGCGTGGTCGGCCTGACCAAATCGGTCGCGCTGGAAATCGCCGAGGCGCCGATCACCTGCAACGCCATCTGCCCCGGCTTCGTGCGCACCCCGCTGGCTGAGGCGCAGGTCAAGCCGCTGGCCGAGAAGCACGGCATCAGCGAGGAGGAGGCGCTGCGCGACCACCTGCTGGCCAAGCAGCCTTCCAAGCGCTGGGTCGAGGTGGATGAGGTCGCGCGCATGGCGCTCTACCTGGTGGGCCCCGGCTCGGGCGGGGTGAATGGCGCGGCGCTGTCCATTGATGGCGGCTGGCTCGCCGCCTGATGCCCCCCGACACTGGCACGCCGCCGCTGCCCGCCGCCCCCGCGCCCGGCGCGGTGCGCGAGAAGCGGGTGAACCTCGCCCTGCAGGGCGGCGGCACCCATGGCGCCTTCACCTGGGGCGCGCTGGACCGCCTCCTGGAGGATGAGCGCATCAGCTTCGACGGGCTGTCGGGCACCTCGGCGGGGGCGATCAACGGCGCGGTGCTCGCGCTCGGCCTGCTGGAGGGCGGGCGGCAGGGTGCGAAGGACGCGCTGGACCGCTTCTGGCGGGCGCTGGGGGCGAAATTCGCCGTCTCGCCGCTGCGCGCCACCCCCTTCGAGAAGGCCCTGTGGGGCTGGGACCTGACCTATTCCATGGCCTGGAACGCCTTCGACACCGCCACGCGGCTGCTCAGCCCCTACCAGTTCAACCCCTTCCCGATGGAGTTCAACCCGCTGCGCCGCGCGCTGGAGCAGAGCCTCGACTTCGAGCGCCTGCGCGAGGACAAGGCCGGCATCCGGCTGTTCATCTCGGCCACCAACGTCCGCACCGGCAAGCCGCGCGTGTTCAACCGCCATGAGATCACGGTGGATGCGCTGCTGGCCTCGGCCTGCCTGCCCAACATCTTCAAGGCCGTCGAGATCGACGGCGAGGCCTATTGGGACGGCGGCTACCTGGGCAACCCGGCGCTGTGGCCGCTCTATCACGACCGCGCCACCCCCGACATCGTCATCGTGCAGCTCAACCCGCTGATCCGCCCGGAGGTGCCCACCACCTCCTCGGACATCATGAACCGGCTGAACGAGATCACCTTCAACGCCAGCCTCATGAGCGAGATGCGCGCCATCGACTTCGTGCAGCGCATGCTGGAGGCAGGCCGTCTTGAGCAGCCGCGCTACCGCCGCATCTTCCTGCACAGCATCGAGGACGAGGAGCGCATGCGGAACTTCAAGATGAGCACCAAGTTCAACGGCGACTGGGACTTCCTGCAAACGCTGCGCAACTATGGGCGCGAGGCGGCGGATTCGTTCCTGGCCAAGAACTTCGACCGCCTGGGCCGCGAGAGCAGCCTGGACATCCAGCGTTACCTGTAGGGAGAGGGCCCGCCTTCATGGAGATCGGCACGGTTCTGCGCATCCTGGCCGCGGGGATCGCGGCGATCCTCGGGTTGGTGCTGGCGGCCTGGGGGGATTTCCGCCTCTCGCTCGCGCCCGACACGCTCGGCTTCCTGCTGTTCCTGGCCGGGCTGTTCGTCGCCTACCGGGCGGTGAAGGCGCATTTCGACACGAAGGACGGCGCATAGGCCAGCACGGCCGGCCGGCCGCGGCGCAGCAGCAGCACCGCACGCTGGCGGAAGCGCCGCGCCAGCACCGCGACACGCCGCGGATCGCCGCCCAGCAGCAGCGTGTGCTCCCACCAGCCGCCAAGCCCGCTCCAGCCTTCCGCGCAGGGCAGGCGCCGGGCGGCGGCGGCCAGTTTGCGCTGCCGCGCCTCGTTCCAGCCGCGCGGATGCCGCCGGCTGCCGGGGTTCCACGCGGTCAGAATCGCTCCCGCGCGCAGCCCATGCGCCGCCAGCCAGGCATCGGCCGAGGCGCTGCGCCGGCCGGGCCGTGCCGCGACCGGCCCCGCGCAATACAGGCTGCGCCGGTAGGCGGCCTCCAGCCTCACGCCAGCGCGAAAAGCTGCGCCTTCAGATAGGCGCTCTCGGGCAGCATCGGATGCACCGGGTGGTCGGGGCCCGCGCCGCCGCTGAACAGCAGCCGCGCCTCGCGCCGCGCCCGCCACAGCCCCTGCGCCACCGCGGTCGCGAAATCCGGCGGCGCGACATGGTGTGAGCATGAGGCGATGAACAGGAAGCCGCCCGGCGCCACCAGCGTCGCCGCCAACCGCGCGAGGCGCTGGTAGGCGCGCAGCGCCGCCCCTATGTCCTTGCGCGCCTTGGCGAAGGCGGGCGGGTCGGCCACCACGATGTCGAAGCGCCGGCCCTCGGCGGCCATGCGCTCCAGCGCCTCCAGCGCCTCGGCGCGCAGCGGCGTGACGCGCCCCTCCAGCCCGTGCGATTCGGCGGTGCGCATGGCCAGCGCCAGCGCGGGCTCCGAGCGGTCCAGCAGCGTCACGGATGCCGCGCCCTGGGCTGCCGCCGTCAGCCCGAAGCCGCCGGTGTGGCAGAAGGCGTCCAGCATCGTGGCACCCTGCGCCAGCGCCGCCACCCGCGCGCGATTCTCGCGCTGGTCGTGGAACCAGCCGGTCTTCTGCCCGGCCATGAGGTCGAGGGCGAAGCGGAGCCCGCCTTCCTCGACGGTGGCGGTGGCGTCGGTGCCGTGCAGCAGCCGGGCCTCCTGGGGCAGCCCCTCCAGCGCGCGCACCGCGCTGTCGTTGCGCGCCACCACGCAGCGCGGGGCGAGCAGGCCACGCAGCGCCTCCAGGATCAGCGGCGTGGCGGCCTCCATGCCCGCGGTGTTGGCCTGCAGCGCCAGCGCATCGCCGTGGCGGTCCAGGATCAGCCCGGGCAGGCCATCGGCCTCCGCATGCACCAGCCGCGCATGCGCGCCGAGACCGAGCCGCCGGCGCAGCGCGATGGCCGCCGCAAGCCGCGCGCGGAACCAGGCGGCGTCGGGGATGGCGGCGGGCTCGCGGTCCAGCAGGCGTGCGGCGATCAGGCTGTGCGGGTTGAACTGCCACACGCCATGCTTCACGCCGTCATCGCCCTCGATCCGCACCGCACCGCCCGGGGGCAGGGCGCGCGCGGCGGGCGTCATGGCGATCTCGTTCGAGAACACCCAGGGGTGGCCCGATTTCACCCGCCGGTCGCGGCCGGGCAGCAGGCGCAGCAGCGGCAGATCGCTCATGGCGCGGCCACCCGCGGGGCGACCGGCGCGCTGCGCGCCGCCAGCAGCACCGCCAGCACAATGCAGCCGAGTGCCGCGAATTGCGGCCAGCCCAGCGCCTCCTCCAGCAGCAGCCCCGCACCCAGCGTGCCGATCACCGGCGCCAGCAGCGTGCCCAGCGCGGCGGAGGAGGCCGGCAGCCGCCGCAGCGCGCCGAACCAGGTGAGGTAGGAGATCGCAAGCGACATCACGGCCATCCACAGGAAGCTGGCCCAGCCGCGCGCCGAGATCGCGCCGAGCGCGACCTCCTCGACCAGCAGCGAGGCGATGAAAAGGGGGGCGCAGCCCAGCAGCAGCTGCCAGGTCACGACCGCCAGCGGCGGCAGCGGCAGCGGCCCGCCCTTGGCCAGCACCGCGCCGAGCGCGAAGAGGATGGCTGCGGTCAGGATCATCGCCGCGCCCAGGTATTTGTCGGCCGCGATGTCGAAGGGCTGGCCGGCGAAGAGCAGCCCGATGCCCGTCCCGCCCAGGCAGAGTGCGACGATCTTCGCCCAGCCCATCGGTTCCTTCAGCATCAGCCAGGCCAGCAGCGCGGCCCAGACCGGCATGGTGTAGGCGATGATCGCGCCCTCGGCCGCGTCCAGCCACAGCAGCGCGATGGTGGACAGCCCCATCCAGGCGGTCACGTTCAACAGGGCGAACAGGCACAGCCGGGGCCAGATGGCGCGCGGCACGGCCAGGCTCTGGCGCATCGCCAGCGCCACCAGCGCCAGCAGCGCCGCCGCCAGGAACCCCGCATAGGAGCGCGCGGCCAGCGGCGGCATCTCGGTCAGCAGCATCTTCAGCAGCGGCCAGTTGGAGCCCCAACCGAACGCCGTGATCAAAAGTAGAACCAAGCCTGCGGCGCGCGGTGTCACGAGTCGCAGTCTAGGGGCAGTCCGGGAAGCCCGCCATCGCCCGCACCTCGGCCGGGCCGCGGCCGGCCGCGCGCAGGGCGGCGAGGGCAGGGGCGCCCTCGCGCTTGGCCAGCCGCTTCCCATCGGGGCCGAGCATCAGCGGGTGGTGGGCGTATTCGGGCTCGGGCCAGCCCATCAGCGCCTGCAGCAGGCGGTGGATATCGGTCGCCTCCAGCAGGTCCTCCCCCCGCGTGACCAGGGTCACACCCTGCGCCGCATCGTCATGGGTCACGCAGAGATGGTAGCTGGCCGGCGTGTCCTTGCGCGCCAGCACCACATCGCCCTGCGCGGCGGGGTCGCAGCGGCGCGGCCCGTGGATGCGGTCGGTGAACCCCAGCGGCCCGGTCAGCGCCAGCGCGCGCGCCACATCCAG
>SKWC01000255.1 GCA_007129145.1 Rubritepida sp. | reverse complement strand
GCGCCGCCGGCCCATGTCGCTGCCATAGCCCAGCCGCGGGCGCAGCATCTGCACGCCGTGGTGGATGCCCACCAGCAGCCCAGGCAGCGTGGCCGGCAGCGCCAATTCCACCACCATCACGCGGTTCAGCGTGGTGGTGGTCATGATGATGATGGCACCCAGCGCCGTCTGCACCAGCCCGAGGCGGAAGATCGAGGCCCAGGACAGGCCGGCGGGCGTGGTGCTCATGCCATGGCCCTCAGCGCGAAGGCCGCGGCCAGCATCCCCAGCACATAGGGGCCGACGCCGGTGGCGTTGTACCAGGGGGCGAGCTTGCGGGGGTCGGTCATCATCCGGCGCATGGCCCAGGCCTGCACGCCCAGCAGTGCGATGATGATGATCGGGCTCAACACCGCGCCCCAGGCGAAGAGCAGCCCGACCACGACCACCTGCGGCACCGCCATCATCCAGCAGGCGACCACGGCGGCGCGCTCGGGGCCGAGCAGCACGGGCAGGGAATTGATGCCGGTGCGGCGGTCGCCCTCGATCGCCTTGAAGTCGTTCAGCGTCATGATGCCATGCGCGCCGATGCCATAGAGGAGGGCGATCAGCAGGATCTCGGGCCGCGGCGCGCCGCCGGCCATGATCGCCGCCGCGGTGATCCAGGGCAGCGTCTCATAGGACAGGCCCGTGGCGGTGCTGCCCAGCCAGCCGTTCAGCTTCAGCCGCAGCGGCGGGGCCGAGTAGATCCAGGCCAGGACCAGCGCCACCACCGTGGCGCCGAAACCCCAGGGGCCGAGCGTGGTGGCGACCAGCAGCGACATGGCCGACCAGAAGATCGCGATGTACAGACCCCAGCGGCCCGGGATCCGGCCCGAGGGAATCGGGCGGTCGGGCTCGTTGATGGCGTCCACATGGCGGTCGAACCAGTCGTTCACCGCCTGGGAGGTGGCGCAAACCATCGGCCCGGCCAGCAGCAGGCCGAGTGCCAGGAAGCCCCACTTGCCCTCGAAGGAGGCGCCGGAGGAGACGGCGCCGCACAGGAAGGCCCAGACCGGCGGGAACCAGGTGACGGGCTTGAACAGCTCCAGCACCGCCGCGGGGTCGAGTCGGGTCATGGTCCGGCCTGACATCGGGCTCAATTCTCCTCGTCCGGGCCGAGGTCGCCGATGCCGTAGCGGCGCAGCTTCACGTAGAGCGACTGCCGCGACAGGCCCAGCATCTCGGCCGCGGAAGCGCGGTTGTTGTTCGTGAGTTCGAGCGCCGCTTCGATGGCCAGCTTCTCGATCACGTCAGTGGCCTCGCGTACCAGTTCCTTCAGCGGCACGCGCCCGACCAGTTCGGTCAGCTGGCCGGCGGCGGCCGGCAGCACCGGCACGCCCGATTCGACGGGCGCGGGGCGGGGGCCGATGTCGCGGATGGTGAAGCCGAAGCACTGCTGCCCGCCATCGAGCACCGAGGCGGCCGAGACCTCGACCTCGGCCTCGGCGCCCTGGTCGCCGCGCAGCTGGGTGCGGAACAGCCGCACCGGCCCGCGCCCGCGCACCTGCGCGAGCAGCACATCGAGCTCGACCGCCTGGCGGCCGAGGTAGCGTGACAGCTCCTCGCCGCGCGCGGTCGCCTCATTGGGCAGCTGCGCGAGTTCGAGGAACGCGGGATTCGCCGTGATGATCCGCCCATCGGCCGAGACGAGGACGAAGGCGTCGGGCGTGCTGTCCACGAAATCCGCGAGTCGCGCGCGGGTCTCGGGCATCGCGGGCTCGGCGGCCTCGGTGCCCAGGAAGGCGAGGCGCACGAGGAAGAGCGAGCTGCGCTCATGACGCAGCAGGGAGGCCGAGAGCAGGGCCTCCCGGCCGGAGCCCGTCATGGTCACCCGCCGCTCCTCGGCGGTGCCGGCCGCGCGCACGGTGGCGAGCAGAGTCTCCACCCGCGTGCGGTCCTCGGGGGCGAAGGCATCCAGGAAGGAGGGCTGGGCGCCGAAGATTCGGTCGGCGGCGAGATTCGCCTCGAGCACGCGCAGCGAGGCGGCATCCAGCACCATCACCGGCTCGCCCGACATCTGGAACAGCAGGCGGTAGCGCGTCTCGGCCTGGCGCAGCCGGCCATACTCGCGCTCCATGGCCTGCTGGGCCTCGACCAGGCGCTGCTGCAGCGAGGCGAGCAGGCGCAGGTCGCGGGCGAAGAGCACGACGCGCTCCGTGGCGCCCAGACGGGTGGCGGCGCACAGCAGCGGGATGTGCGCGCCGTCGGCGGCGCGCATGTTCAGGTGGCGCCAGCGCGGCGTCTCCGTCGCTCCGGCCTCGGCCAGGAGGTCGAGGACCTTCGCACGACTGTCCTCCGCCACCGCATCCGCGAGCGGACGGCCCACCCAGCCCTTCCGTCCGCCAAGGGCGGCGGCGAGGTCTGCGTTGCCGAAGGCCATGTCGCGGATCATGCCCGCACCGTCCATCACGAAGGTGGCGTCAGCCGCCGCCGCGATGAGGCGCGAAGCGGACTCCGCATCCAGGGCCCCAAGCGATTGGCCAGGGGAACCGAAACCCAACACGGGTGGCGCATTCCTTTCGAGAACAGGGGGGGGCGGACGGGCCGTAGGTCATGCATGGTCCGCCATCAACCCGATGAGCTTTTCCGCCTGCCGCAGGGCCTCGGCGGCGTCCTTGGCGGACGCGTCGGCCACGGCGACGACCTCGGTGGCGGCGGGATCCTGGAAGGCCGCACCGCCCACCATGATTGCGATGTTAGGGTTCAGCGACTGCTCGCGCAGGGCCTCGATCAGGCCGGGCAGGGCGGGCAGGCGCTCATTGACCGCGCAGGAGATCGCGACCAGGCCGAACCACTCACCGGAGACGCGGCGCAGCAGGGCGCGGGTGGTCAGGCCGGTGTCCTGCGCCACATGCCAGCCGGCCGAGCGGAAGAATTCCGACAGCATGGAGATGCCGAAGCTGTGCTGCTCGCCGGGCATGGGCAGCATCAGCGCGCTGCGGCGGAAGGCGCTGGCCGGCCCCTGGCTGAGCTGGGGCGCGAGGCCGCGCAGCACTTCCTGCAGCGCGAGCATGCCGAGCGTGACCTCGACGAAGCTGCAGCGGTCCTCTTCCCACCACTCGCCCAGGCGGCGCGCGATGGGTGTCAAGATGTCAAGACAGACGGATTCGGCCGTTGTCTCTGGCCGTCCGTCATCCGTGACAGCCGCGCGCAACTCGCCGGCGTCCCCGGCGATGGCCAGGCGGCACAGGCGATCCATGTCGGTCTGATCGGGCGCAATGCGCCGCTCGGACATGCGCGGCAGGATGTCGTGCCTGAGCGTCGCCTCGATGCGCGCGGACAATTGCCGGATCCGGCGTTCAACCAGGGCGGAGGTGACCCTTCCGCGGTGGCTGGCCGATCGGGTCGCGGGGACCAGCCCCAGCGGGTTGTGCAGCATCATGGTCATCCGGACGCTCTCATGACGGGGCCGATCTTCCGCCGGGGAGGGGGGGGCTGTCAACGTATCTTTACGTCAATCTTCCTTGACATGTCGCGCGGCCTAGCCCTAGCTTCGCGACGGTTCTGAAGGCAGCACGCAGCCGGAGCCGAGCCGCAGATCGGCTCGGTACCGCCCCGGTGACGGGTAGGCGTGCGGCTGCCGCAGCGGAGGGATTGTCTGGAGATGCTCTCAGGCCCGGTTCTCGACCGCATCATCGCCGCGGTGGATTCCTGCCCCTACGGCACAAGCGCCGGCCGCCGTCACCGCCAGCAGGGGCGCGTGATCCGCCCTCTCTACACGGAGGAGGAGCGCCTGCGGCGCGACGCCACCCCCTGGACCCTGGTGCAGGGCATCCTCGCGCCGGTGCAGTTCGTGGTGTTCCTGGTCAGCCTCGGCCTGGTCATCAACTACCTCATGACCGGCCAGGGGCTCTTCGCCGCCGAGATCAGCGTCGTGGTCAAGACGCTGACCCTGTACACCATCATGATCACCGGCTGCATCTGGGAGCGCGTGGTCTTCGGGAAATACCTGTTCGCCCCGGCCTTCTTCTGGGAGGACGTGTTCTCGATGCTGGTCCTGGCGCTGCACACCGCCTATCTGGGCGCGCTGTTCCTGGGCTGGGGCGACACACACTTCCAGATGTGGCTCGCGCTTGCGGCCTATGCCGCCTACGTCATCAACGCTGGACAGTTCGTCTGGAAGCTGCGGATGGCGCGGCTCCAGGCTCAGGGGCGTCCGGCATGAGCGTGGCGCTCGACACCCCGGCGGCCGGCTGCGACACCCGCCCCATCCTGCGTGAGCGCGGCCAGCGCGAGGTGTTCTGCGGCCTGACCGGCATCGTCTGGATGCACCGCAAGATCCAGGACGCCTTCTTCCTGGTGGTGGGCAGCCGCACCTGCGCGCATCTGCTGCAATCCGCCGCCGGCGTGATGATCTTCGCCGAGCCCCGCTTCGCCACCGCCATCCTGGATGAGCGCGACCTGGCGGGCCTGGCCGACGCCCAGGAGGAGCTGGACCGCAACGTGGCTCGGCTGCTTGAGCGCCGCCCCGACATCCGCATGCTGTTCCTGGTCGGCTCCTGCCCCTCGGAGGTCATCAAGCTCGACCTCGCCAAGGCGGCGCAGCGGCTGGACCGGCGCTTCAACGGCGTGCGGGTGCTGAACTACTCGGGCTCGGGAATCGAGACGACCTTCACCCAGGGCGAGGATGCCTGCCTGGCCGCGCTGGTGCCGGAGCTTCCCGCCACCGATGCCGCGCAACTCGTCATCGTGGGCGCGCTGGCGGAGGTCGTCGAGGACCAGTGGCGCCGCCTCTTCGCCGCCATGGGCGTCACCAACCTCGCTTTCCTGCCGGCGCGGCGGGCGGGCGACATGCCCGCCGTGGGGCCCGGAACGCGCTACCTGCTGGCGCAGCCCTTCCTGGCCGACACGGCGCGGCTGCTGGAGGCGCGCGGCGCGCGCCACATCCCCGCGCTGTTCCCGCTGGGGGCCGAGGGCACCACCGCCTTCCTCCATGCGGGCGCCGCCGCGATGGGTGTGGCGGACCAGCGCTTCCGCGACGCCACCGCCGCGGCCGAG
>SKWC01000143.1 GCA_007129145.1 Rubritepida sp. | reverse complement strand
CCGCCCGCCCCGCCGACTGGACCATGGCCGCCATCGTGGGCGCGGTGGGGCTGCGCAGCACCCTGGCCGCGCTGAGCCGCGGCGGCACGCTGGCGCTGGCCAACAAGGAAAGCCTGGTCTGCGCCGGCGGGATCGTGCTCGAAGCCGCCGCCGCCCGGGGCGCCACGCTGCTGCCCGTCGATTCCGAGCACAACGCCATCTTCCAGGCGCTGATGGCCCGCGGCGAGGACGGGTTCGCCGGGGTCGAGAAGATCATCCTCACCGCCTCGGGCGGGCCCTTCCGCGAGGCCACGCTGGCGCAGATGGCCCAGGCCACGCCGGAGCAGGCGGTGCGCCACCCGGTCTGGTCCATGGGTGCGAAGATCAGCGTGGACAGCGCCACCATGTTCAACAAGGGCCTCGAACTCATCGAGGCCGCCCGGCTGTTCCCCCTGCCGGCCGAGCGCATCGAGGTGCTGGTGCATCCGCAATCGGCGGTGCATGGCCTGGTGCAGTTCAGCGACGGCTCGCTGATCGCGCAGATGGGCACGCCCGACATGCGCACCCCCATCGCGCATTGCCTGGCCTGGCCCGCGCGCATGGCCGCCGGCGTGGAGCGGCTGGACCTCGCGGCACTGGGCCGGCTGGAATTCTCCGCCCCCGACCCCGCGCGCTTCCCCGCGCTGCGCCTCGCCCGCGCGGCACTTGCCGCTGAGGGCGGCGCGCCCTGCGTGCTCAACGCGGCCAATGAGGTGGCGGTGGCGCTGTTCCTGGCGCGGCGCCTCGGCTTCCTCGACATCGCCGCCGTGGTGGAGGAGACGCTGGACCTCCTCGGCCATGAGCCGGCTTCCGATCTCGACACCGTGCTCGCCCTCGATGCCGCCGCGCGCACCCGCGCGGCCGAGGCTGCCGCCGGCCGCGCCGCGGCCTGAGGAACCCCATGTTCGAATTCCTGCCCGAGACCCTGCGCACCATCCTCGCCTTCGTGGTGGTGCTTGGCGTGCTCGTGTTCTTCCACGAACTCGGCCACTACCTCGCGGCGCGCTGGCGGCGCGTGCATGTGGACGTGTTCAGCATCGGCTTCGGCCGCGCCCTCACCTCCTGGCGCGACCGCCGCGGCACCGAATGGCGCATCGCCTGGATCCCGCTGGGCGGCTACGTCAAGCTGCACGGCCATATCGCGCCCGAGGAACTGCCGGAGGATCAGCGCACCCCCGAACGTCCGGGCGAGACCTTCCACGACAAGCCGGTGCGCGACCGCGCCATCATCGTCGCCGCCGGGCCGATCGCGAACTTCATCCTGGCCGCCGTCATCTTCGCGCTGCTGGCCGGCATCTTCGGCGTGCCGCGCGGCGTCACCACGGTGCAGGCGGTGGGCCCCGGCTCCCCCGCCGAACAGGCGGGCATCCAGCCCGGCGACGTGGTCGTCTCCCTCGACGGGCGCGGCGTCAGCCGCTTCGACCAGATCCAGCGCCATGTACAGCCGCGCGCCGGCCAGCCCATCGAAGTGGCGCTGGAGCGCGAGGGCCGGGCGGTGACCCTCACGGTCATCCCCGCCATCCGCCCGGGCAGCGAGGCGGCGCCGGTCGGCATCCTGGGCATCCAGGGCGGCGCGGGCGAGCTTGAGCGGCTGGATCCCTTCAGCGCCGTGGCGGCGGGGGTGGTGCAGACCTATGAGATGTCCGCCGCCACACTGGCCGCGATCTGGGAGATGCTGACCGGCCGGCGCAGCGCCGAGGATCTGGGCGGTCCCATCCGCATCGCCGAGGTCTCGGGCCAGGCGGCGACGCTGGGCATCGCGCCGCTGCTCAACCTGATGGCGCTGCTGTCCATCAGCCTCGCGCTGCTGAACCTGTTCCCGATTCCGATGCTGGATGGCGGGCACCTGGTCTTCTATGCCGCCGAGGCGGTGCGCGGGCGGCCGGTGTCGCTGCGGATCCAGGAATACGCCTACCGGGTCGGCTTCGCGCTGCTGATCGCGCTGTTCGTCTTCGTCACCTGGAACGACATCGCCCGCGGCGGCATCGGGCAATGGGTCTCGGGGCTGCTCGGCGGCTGAGGACGGCAGCCGGCCGGGGCGGGGTGGCGACATTTCCCGGCCCCGTCTATTGTCCGCGTGATTTTCAGCCTTTTTGAAGGGTGGCTTTCCCTTGCGCCTCATGCTCCGCGCCCTGCTGCTCGCCAGCGCCTGCCTCGTCGCCGTCCCGCCCAGCGAGGCCCGGGCCCAGGCGCGCGCGACGGCCGAAGCACCCGTAATCACCGACGTGCAGGTGCGCGGCAACCAGCGCATCGAGGCCGACACGGTGCGCAGCTACATGCTGCTGCAGGCCGGCGACCGCTTCGACGAGGACCGCGCCGACCGCAGCCTGCGCACACTGTTCGCCACCGGCCTGTTCCGCGACGTGCGGATCGGGCGCATCGGCGCCTCCGTGGTGGTCGAGGTGGCGGAAAACCCGATCGTCAACCGCGTCGCCTTCGAGGGCAACCGCCGCATCTCCGACGACGTGCTGCGCGGCGAGGTGCAGCTGCGCCCCCGCTCGGTGCTGACGCCCGCGCTGGTGCAGCAGGACCGCCAGCGCATCCTCGACATCTACGCCCGCCGCGGCCGCTTCGCCGCCGTGGTCGAGCCCAAGATCATCGAGCTCGACCAGAACCGGGTGGACCTGGTCTTCGAGATCTCGGAGGGGGACACCGCGCTGGTCGCGCGCATCAACTTCGTGGGCAACACCGCCTTCTCCGAGCGCCGGCTGCGCGAGGTCATCGCGACGCGCGAGGACGCCTTCTACCGCATCCTCAGCACGTCCACCGCCTTCGACCCCGACCGCCTGAACTTCGACCGCGAGCTGCTGCGCCGCTACTACCTGCGCAACGGCTTCGCCGACGTCGAGATCGGCGCGGCCACGGCGGAACTCGCGCCCGACCGCAGCGGCTTCTTCATCACCTTCGTGGTCAATGAAGGCCCGCTCTACCGCTTCGGCGAGGTCAATATCACCTCGGCCTTCGACAATCTCGACCCCGAGAGCCTGCGCCGCTTCCTCAGCGTCGGCCAAGGCGGCTTCTTCGACGCCGACGCGATCGAGCGCAGCGCGCAGGCGCTGCAGAACGCGGCGAATCTGCGCGGCTTCCCCTTCGTGGAGGTGGAGCCCCGCATCACCCGCGACCGTGAGGAACGGCTGGTCAACCTGGAATTCGCGCTGAACCAGGGGAACCGCGCCTTCGTCGAGCGCATCGACATCTCCGGCAACACTCGCACTCTGGACCGCGTGGTCCGCCGCGAGTTCCGCGTGGCCGAGGGCGATGCATTCAACGCCGCGCAGATCCGCCGCTCACGCGACCGCATCCGCAACCTGGACTTCTTCACCGACGTCACCATCGAGCCGCGCCCCGGCTCCGCCCCCGACCGGGTGATCCTGGACACCCGCCTGGTCGAACGCGCGACCGGCGAGGTGAGCATCGGCGGCGGCTTCTCGACCGACGCCGGCTTCCTGCTGGATTTCGGCCTGCGCGAGCGCAACCTGGCCGGCACGGGCATCGATGCGCGGCTCAACGCCACGCTGGCGCAGCGGCGCAGCCAGCTTGACCTCTCGATCACCGAGCCCGCCTTCCGCGACCGCAACCTCGCGCTGGGCGCCGACATCTTCTACGTGCAACGCAACCTGCGCGAGATCGCGGGCTTCGACGAGCAGCGCATCGGCTTCGCACTGCGCGCCGGTTATGAATTCAACGAAAGGCTGAGCCAGACCTGGTCCTACAGCCTGGTCAGCCGGCGCATCTCCGATGTCGAGCCCGACAGCTCCCGCTTCGTGCAGGAGCAGCAGGGCCGCACGGTGCTGAGCCAGATCAGCCAGACCCTGACCTATGACGTGCGCGACAACCCGATCGACCCGCGCAGCGGCTATGTGCTGCGGCTGGGCACGGATTTCGCCGGGCTGGGCGGCGACGTGGCCTATGTGCGGACCCGGCTGGACGGCGCGCTGTTCCTGCCGCTGGAACGCCTGCTCGGCGACCCGGAGTATGTCCTGGCCGTCTCGGGCAGCGTGGGCGTGCTGAACGGCATAGACCGCCGCCGGCGCGACCGCATCGTGGACCGCTTCTTCCTGGGCGGCGAGAATCTGCGCGGCTTCGCCTCGGGCGGTGCCGGCCCACGCGATCTCACGACCAATGACGCGCTGGGCGGGCGTTTCCTATGGACCCAGAGCACCGAACTGCGCTTCCCCCTGCCGCTGCCCTCCGAGGTGGGCCTGACCGGCCGCGCCTTCGTGGATGTGGGCGGGCTTTCGGGGACCGTGCGCGGGCCGGAGGTTGCCGACGACACCTCCCCACGCGTGGGTGTGGGCGTGGGCGTCTCCTGGCGCAGCCCCTTCGGCGTGATCAACCTGGATTTCGGCCAGGCGGTGGTCCGGCGCAGCTATGACGAGACGCAGGTGTTCCGCTTCGGCTTCGGCACCCGCTTCTGATCTTGAGGATAGGCAGCATCGAATGAACTGGTTTCGCCCGACCCTCTACCTGATTCCCTGCCTGGCCATGCTGGGCGGCGTGGGCCCTGCCTTGCCCGGCCTCGGCGGGACGGCGTTCGCGCAGTCCGGCCAGCAATGGTTCGTCCCCCAACAGCCCGCCCAGCCGCGACCCGCGCAGCCACCCCAGCAGCGCCGCCCGGCACCCGCCGCGGCCGCCATGCCGGGCCCGGTGATCGGCATCGTGGACATCCAGGAAGTGCAGCGCCTCTCGGTCGCCTTCACCCAGCTGCGTGAGGAGATCGAGCGCCGGCGGGTGCGGCTCAACGAGGACCTGCAACGCGAGCAGACGGCATGGCGCGACGCGCAGCAGCAGTTGGCCGCCCGGCGCGGCGAGCTCTCGGCCGAGCAGATCCGCGGGCGCGAGCGGGAGTTGCAGGAACGCATCACCGAGGCGCAGCGCGTGTTCCGCAACCGCGGCCAGCACATCGAGGCCGCGGCCCAGCAGGCGCTGATGCAGTTCGAGGAGCGCCTCGCGCAGACCGTGGGCGAGGTGGCACAGGGGCGCAACGTAAACATCGTGCTGCCCCGGCCGCTG
>SKWC01000270.1 GCA_007129145.1 Rubritepida sp. | reverse complement strand
GATCCGGCGGCGCTGGCCGCGGCCATCCAGGGGGTGCTGGCGCTGGACGCGCCCGCGCGCGCCGCGCTGGGGGCGCGGGCACGCGCCGCCGCCCCCTCGATCGCGGCGATGCAGCGCGCCACGCTTGGCGTCTATGCCGAGTTGCTGGGGTCGATGGGCGGCTCGGCCCCGGCCTCGGCGGCAGCCTCGGGTGCGGCGAATTCCGCCGCCTGATCGGCCCATTCGGTGCGCAGCACATAGCCGCCCCCCGGCCCGTCCTGGCGGACATAGCCGCCCGCCGCCTCCAGCAGCGCATCCAGCGAGCCATGCCCCGCATAGTCGCTGCCGCGCAGCGTCAGCCCTGTGCGCTCCAGCACCACCTGGCCCAGGTCGGGCAGGTGCACCGGCCCGCCGGCCACCTGCATGGCGGCGCGCACCGCCTCCGTCACCGCCTCGCCCTCGGGATCCGCGAGCGGGCGCTGCCAGCCCAGTGCCTCGGCCAGCATGTCCACCCCCACCACCTCATCGGCGGCGCCGCGCACCACCCGTCCCACGTCGGGATGCGCGACCAGCCGCGTCGCGCGGTCGGCGGCGCGCAGCCGCAGCAGCAGCGGCACGAAATCGGCGTCGCTGGAGAGCAGGGTGAATTCGTCGATCCGCGCCATGGGCGAGTGCAGCGCGTCCATCACGTCCAGCGCGATCCGCAGGTCGGCCGCGTTCTTGAGGCGCGTCAGCCGGGGGCAGTCCACGACCTCGAAGCCCGCGGCCATGAAGGCGTGGCGGAAGGCGGAGAAATAGCGCCGGACGCCGTCGGCATCCTCGAGGTAGCCGGCGGGGTTCATGTAGCAGCGGCGCAGCAGCATGCGCCGTGGCTGGCCCTGGCCGAGCCAGCCCAGCCATTGCTCCGGCGCCTCGGCGAAGCGGCGCGCGACCTCGGGGCCCGCGCCCTCGCGCAGGGCCGAGACCATGTTGTCGAAATCCACGAAGATCGCGCAGCGCAGCGCAGGGTCAGCATCGGCCATGCGCGGCATCTGCACCCTGGCGCGGCCGGCCGCAAGCGCGCTCCCTTGACCCTGGGGCGGGGCTTGCCCATGGTCCGCGCACTTCCTCCCCTCTCCGACAGCTTGAGAACCCGCATGCCCGTCATCACCCTGCCCGATGGATCCACCCGCCAGTTCGACGCGGCGGTGACCGGCGCCACCGTGGCGGAGGCGATCGGCCCCGGCCTGGCGCGCGCCGCGCTGGCCATGGAGGTGGATGGGCGGCTGATGGATCTTTCGGCCGAGATCGGCGCCGATGCCAGCCTGCGCTTCATCACCCGCCGCGACCCCGAGGCGCTGGAGATGATCCGCCACGACTGCGCCCATGTGCTGGCCGAGGCCGTGCAGGAGCTGTTCCCCGGCACCCAGGTGACCATCGGCCCGCCCATCGAGCACGGCTTCTACTACGACTTCCACCGCAACGAGCCCTTCACGCCCGAGGACTTCCCCGCCATCGAGGCGAAGATGCGCGAGATCATCGCGCGCGGGGACCGCTTCGTCCGCCGCGTCGTCTCCCGCGCCGAGGCGGTGGACCTGTTCGTCAGGAAGGGCGAGCGCTTCAAGGTCGAGCTGATCCGCGACCTGCCGGGCGATCAGGTGATCAGCCTCTACAGCCAGGGCGATTGGGTGGACCTCTGCCGCGGGCCGCATATGCGCACCACGGCCGACATCGGCGCGGCCTTCAAGCTGACCAAGGTGGCCGGCGCCTATTGGCGCGGCAAGCCCGAGAACCCGGTGCTGAGCCGCATCTACGGCACCGCCTGGCGCGACCAGAAGGAGCTGGACGCCCACCTGACCATGCTGGAGGAGGCCGAGAAGCGCGACCACCGCCGGCTCGGCCAGGCGATGGACCTGTTCCACTTCCAGCCCGAGGCGCCGGGTGCGGTGTTCTGGCACCCGCGCGGCTGGAAGCTGTTCTCGACCCTGACGGACTACATGCGCCGCCGGCAGGAGGACGCCGGCTACCAGGAGATCAACACCCCCGACATCATGGACCGCGCCCTGTGGGAGAAATCCGGCCACTGGGACAAGTTCCGCGACGCCATGTACCTGACCGAGGCCAAGGAGGAGCGCGTCTTCGCGCTCAAGCCGATGAACTGCCCGGGCGGGATCCAGGTGTTCAAGCAGGGGCTGCGCAGCTACCGCGAACTGCCGCTGAAGTTCGGCGAATTCGGCAAGGTGCACCGCTTCGAGCCCTCGGGCGCGCTGCATGGGCTGATGCGGGTGCGCGGCTTCACCCAGGACGACGCGCATGTGTTCTGCACCGAGGCGCAGATCGAGGAGGAGAGCGTCAAGGTCATCGACCTTTGCCTGTCCATCTACCGCGACTTCGGCTTCGAGGATGTGCGGATCAAATTCTCCGACCGGCCGGAGAAGCGGGTGGGTTCCGACGAGATCTGGGACCGTTCGGAGGCGGCGCTCAAGGGCGCGCTGCGCGCCGCGGGCATCCATGACTACAGCGTGAACAAGGGCGAGGGCGCCTTCTACGGCCCCAAGCTGGAGTTCGTGCTGCGCGATGCGATCGGCCGCGACTGGCAGTGCGGCACGCTGCAGGTGGATTTCAACATGCCCGGCGCGCTGGGTGCGTCCTATATCGGCGAGGACGGGCAGCGGCATGTGCCCGTGATGCTGCACCGCGCGCTATTCGGCAGCCTGGAGCGCTTCACCGGCATCCTGATCGAGCACACGGCCGGGCGGCTGCCCTTCTGGCTCGCGCCGGTGCAGGTGGTGGTGGCGACCATCGTGGATGATGCGCTGCCCGCCGCGCGCCAGGCGGTGGCGGCGCTGCGCCGCGCCGGGCTGCGGGTCGAGACTGACTTCCGCAACGAGAAGATCAACCGCAAGGTGCCCGACCACATCGAGGCGCGCGTGCCGGTGCTGGCCATCCTTGGCCGGCGCGAGGCGGAGGAGGGCAGGGTGGTTCTGCGCCGCCTGCCCGGGCGCGAGCAGCAGGAATTGCCGCTGGCGGTGGCGGTGGCGCAATTGGCCGCCGATGCGATGCCGCCCGATTTGTCAACCACCCCCGTTGCAGCGGAATGAGCCGCGTCCCATAAAGAAGGCGCGAAACGACAGTCACCACGACAGGAGAAGACCATAGCCCGTGGCCCCATGCCCCCTTCGCCGCCGACGCGCGAAGGCCCCCGTGTGAATGAGGATATCCGCGTTCCCCAGGTCCGCCTGATTGACGAGAACGGGGAGATGCTCGGCGTGCTGAGCATCCGCGACGCCCTGTACCGCGCCTACCAGGCCGGCATGGACCTGCTGGAGATCAGCCCGAACGCCGTGCCGCCGGTGTGCAAGATCACCGATTACGGCAAGTTCAAGTATGAGCAGCAGAAGAAGGCCAACGAGGCCCGCAAGAAGCAGAAGACGGTCGAGATCAAGGAGATCAAGGTCCGTCCCAACATCGACGACCACGACTACGACGTGAAGATGCGCCAGGCGCGCAGCTTCATCGGCGAGGGCGACAAGGTGAAGGTGACGCTGCGGTTCCGCGGGCGCGAGATGGCGCACCAGGAACTGGGCGTGAAGCTGCTGGAGCGGATCCGCACCGAGCTGGGCGAGATCGTGAAGGTGGAATCCATGCCCCGTCTCGAGAACCGCCAGATGATCATGGTCCTCGCGCCGAAGTGATGCGTTGACGCGCGGCGCGCCCGGGCCTAGACGGTCCGGGTTGGTTTGAACGGCCCCGCGGCGCGGGGTCACCGCCGCTCCGCGAGATTCGCGCAGCGGCGCAATTTCGTTTGGAGGTGTTCCACCCGTGTTCGAGGCATTGGGCAACCGGCTGCAGGGCGTCTTCGACCGTTTGCGCGGTCGCGGCGCGCTGTCGGAATCCGATGTCAACGACGCGCTGCGCGAGGTGCGGGTGGCGCTGCTGGAGGCCGATGTCGCCCTGCCGGTGGTGCGCGACATCACCGCGAAGGTGCGCGAGCGCGCGGTGGGCCAGGAGGTCATCCGCTCCATCCAGCCCGGCCAGCAGGTGGTCAAGATCGTCCATGACGCGCTGGTCGATGCGCTGGGCGGCAAGGCCGAGGATGGCGCGAAACCCGGCCTCGACCTCAATGCCGCCGCCCCCGTGCCCATCCTGATGGTGGGGCTGCAGGGGTCGGGTAAGACCACCACCTCGGGCAAGATCGCGCTGCGGCTCAAGGGCCGGGACCGCAAGAAGGTGCTGCTGGCCAGCCTGGACGTGCACCGCCCCGCCGCGCAGCAGCAGCTGGCCCAGCTGGCCGAGCGCGCGGGCGTGGCCTCGCTGCCCATCATCCCCGGCCAGTCGCCGCTGGAGATCGCGCGCCGCGCCATGGGTGTGGCGCGCGGCGAGCTGTACGACGTGGTGGTGCTGGACACCGCCGGGCGGCTCGCGATCGACGAGGCGCTGATGGAGGAGGTCGCGGCGGTGAAGGCCGCCGTGAACCCGCATGAGACGCTGCTCGTCGTGGACGCCATGACCGGGCAGGACGCGGTGAACACCGCCCGCGCCTTCCAGGAGAAGGTGGGCGTGACGGGCATCGTCATGACGCGGGTGGATGGCGATGCGCGGGGCGGTGCCGCGCTGTCCATGCGCGCGGTCACCGGCGCGCCGATCAAGCTGCTGGGCGCCGGTGAGAAGCTGGACGCGCTGGAGGATTTCCACCCCGAGCGCATCGCCGGGCGCATCCTGGGCATGGGCGACATCGTCTCCCTGGTGGAGCGCGCGGCCGAGACGCTGGACCAGGCCGAGGCCGAGAAGCTCGCGGCGCGGATGCAGAAGGGGCAGTTCTCGCTCGAGGACTACGCCTCCCAGCTCAAGCAGATCGGCAAGATGGGCAGCCTGTCGGGGATGCTGGGCATGCTGCCCGGCCTCGGCAAGCTGAAGTCCCAGATCGAGGGCGCCAACCTCGACCAGACGGTTCTGAAGAAGCAGGCGGCGATCATCTCCTCCATGACCATGAAGGAGCGCCGCAGCCCCGAGATCATCAAGGCGTCGCGCAAGCGGCGCATCGCGGCCGGATCGGGCGCCTCCGTGCAGGAG
>SKWC01000098.1 GCA_007129145.1 Rubritepida sp. | reverse complement strand
GCCGCGCGTTGTAGTTGTCGCGCAGGAACACCGCGAGCCACTCCCGCGCCTCGTCGGTCATGTTGCTGGCCAGGCCATGCGCCCGCGCGGCATCCTCGCGCACATAGACGGGGTAGTCGCCCAGCTCGGTGGCCAGCTGCGCGCGGATCTCCGGCGTGGCGATCGCCCGCTCCACCGCCTCGGTGAGGACGCCCAGGATGTCAGCCGGGGTGCCCTCGGGCAGCAGCAGCCCCTTGTTGGCCAACACGAGCGGCCCGTAGAGGGATTCGAAGACGCCACGCTCCACGCCGGACAGTTCCCGGCCATGATGCGCCGCATAGGCCTCCGTGAAGGTGGGAAGCTCGGGCGCCACGGGGTCGCGCACGAAGCGGCCGCCTTCGAGGATGCCCAGGCTGTAGAGACCGACCGCCTCATTGCGTTCGATCATCGGCCGGATGGTGCTGAGATAGACCGGCGCGCCGCCCTGCTGCAGCTGGGTCTCGCCGCGCATGAAGGCCATCATGCTCTGCCCGCTCATCAGGCCCCAGACCGGGCGGATCCGGATGCCGAGCGAGTGGAAGGCGAAGAGGTGGAACAGCTCGGCCGAGGTCGGGCTGTGCCCGCCGAACACCACAGGGCCATGGTCGCGCAGCGCCTGGATCGCCTCCAGCCCCGAGCGGCCGCCGGTCAGCGCGGGGTTGGTGAAGACGACCACGCCGGCGGGATTGATCACCAGCGGCACGAAGGTCGCCATCCGGTAGGTGGCGGCCGGATTGCGCGAGACGTAGTTCACATAGGTGGAGGTGGTCACCGCCAGCATGGTCAGCCCGTCCGGCCGGCCGCGCTGCTGGAACTGGTTGGCGCCCGCCATCGTGCCCGCGCCGGGGATGTTGCGGATGAGGATGTCGGGCGAGCCGGGGATGGTCTGCGACAGGGCCCGCGCCATGGCGCGCGCATAGACATCGGTCGAGCCGCCCTCGCCGGATGGGACGATGATGGTGATGCGCCGCCCCGCGAAGGACTGCGCGTGGGCGCGCGCGGCCAGGCCGGGCGCGGCGAGGCCGGCCGCGACGGCCGGCAGGGCGGCAATGACGCTGCGACGATGCATCCTTGGTGTCTCCTCATGCTCTTGTTGTTGCGCGTCCGGCACCCTTCGGAAGGCGCCCGGCCGATCCTCGCCCATCTCAGCTGCCGCTGAGCCAGTCGGGATAGGTGATGAAGGACTGCAGCAGCCCCTCGGGATAACTGAGGCTCATGGCCTGCCCGAGCGCGACCAGCAGCCCCGCGGCCGCGAGGCCGAGCAGCAGGTTCACGAGCAGCGACCGCCGCCACCACACGCTCAGGAACAGCGCCACATAGAGGGCGGTGGCCGGCACCAGCCCCACCAGCCCCGTCAGCCCGACCAGCGCGAAGACCCAGCCCAGGCGCACCAGCCCCGAGCCGGTGAAGACGCCCTCGACCGCCTCGGTGAAGACGGCGGCCGGCGCCCGGCCAAGCGCGATCCGCAGCCCGACCCAGCCTGCGCAGGCGATGATCACGCCGGCGACGATCTGCGGAAACACGGCGCCGAGCAGCGCCAGCTGCCAGGTCAGCGCCAGCGCCGCCAGGGCGAGGCCCACGAAAAGCGCCGGCACCGTGAGCTGCGCAAGCCGCCCCGCGGCGCCCGCCGGCGGCGCCACGCGCAGGGTGGCCGCGGCGGGCCGGAAGCTCAGCGAAACGGCAACCGACAGCGCGAGCAGCAGCAGCAGCACCATCACCGAGGGCCGTTCGAGGAAGCCCCAGCCATAGACCTGCAGCGTCTGGTAGACCGAGCCCTCCAGCCGCGGCGCGAGGAAGGCGCCCACCAGCACCGCCGGGCGCGACCAGCCGTATTCCTTCAGCAGGATCCCCAGCACGCCGAAGGCCATCAGCGCGACCAGATCCCCCCAGGAGCGGCTGGCCTGGAAGGCAGCGAAGGTGACCAGCACGATCATGAAGGGGGCGATCGCGCCATAGGGCAGCCGGGTCAGCCGCGCGATCGGCACCACCAGGGCGAAGCACACCAGCACCGCCACGATATTGCCCAGCGCGATGCTCCAGATGATGAGGTAGGACAGGTGCAGGTCGCTGGTGGCCATGGTGATGCCGGGCTGGATGCCGATCATCACGAAGCCGCCTAGCAGCACCGCCATCGAACCCGATCCGGGGATGCCGAACAGCAGCGTCGGCACCAGCGCCCCGCCCTCCTTCGCGTTGTTCGCGGCCTCGGGGGCGATCACGCCGCGCACATCGCCCTTGCCGAAGCCCGAGCGGTCGCGCGCGGTCTGGACGGCATGGGCGTAGGTCAGCCAGTCGATCACCGAGCCGCCAAGCCCCGGGATGGCGCCGAAGAAGCTACCGAGGAAGGAACAGCGCAGCACCAGCCACCAGTGGCGCAGCGTGTCGCGCACCCCGCGCATCAGCCCGCCGACCACCAGCGGCGTCTCCGAGATGGAGCGCCGCCCCTGCAGCAACGCCCAGATCTCCGGCACGGCATAGAGGCCCAGGCCGAAGATCACGATGGGCACGCCATCGAGCAGATAGGTCTCGTTGAAGGTGAAGCGCGCCTCACCGGTGGCGGGCGCGAAGCCGATGCAGCCAATCAGCAGGCCGAGCGCGGCCGCGGCGATCCCCTTCAGCGCGCTGCGCCCGGTCAGCATCCCGATGAGGCTGAGCGCGATCAGCATCAGCAGCATCTGCTCGCTGAAGCCGATGGCCAGCACCAGCGGTCGGGCGAAGACGATGGCCAGCGTCAGCACCACCGCGCCGAACAGCCCGCCCAGCACCGAGGCCGTGAAGGCCGCGCCCAGGGCGCGGGCGGCCTCGCCGCGGCGGGTCATCTGGAAGCCGTCCACCACCGTGGCCTGGGAGGCGCTGCTGCCGGGAATGCCCATCAGCACGGCGGGAAAGGTGTCGGAGGTCGAGATCGGCGCCAGCAGGCCGATCATCAGCGCCAGCGCGTAGCTGGCATCGAGGCCGTAGATGAAGGGCAGCAGCATGGACAGCCCGGCCAGCCCGCCCAGGCCCGGAAGCAGCCCGACCAGCAGGCCCAGCGCGTTGCCCATCAGCAGGAACATCAGATGCTCTGGGCTGATGAGCATCTGCAGGGCTTCCAGCATGGCGTCGAAGTTCATTCCCCGCCTCCCTGGTTCCCCGCCCCTGCGTTCAAGGCGCCGCCCGCAGCACCCGCCTGGCTATGGACATGCGGTGGACCTCGGTCGGGCCCTCGTAGATGCGCATCAGCCGCGCCTGCTGCGCCATGAACTGCAGCGGCAGCTCCTTGGTCATGCCCATGGCGCCGAAGGTCTGCATGGCGTGGTCGATCACGTCGCGCGCCATCTCAGTGGCGAAGACCTTGATCATCGAGGCCTCCTCGCGCACGTCGAGGCCCTGCTCCAGCTTCTGCGCCGCGGCCAGCACCATCAGCCGGGTGGCGTGGATGCGGATGGCGGCATCGGCGATCCACCACTGGATGGCCTGGCGCTCGGCCAGCGGCACGCCGAAGGTCACGCGCTGCTTCGCATAGCTGCTCATCATGTCGAGCGCGCGGCGGCACATGCCCACGCAGCGCGCGCCCATCTGCAGCCGGCGCACGTTCAGGCGCAGCTGCATCGGCGCATAGCCCTGCCCCACCTCGCCCAGCACCTGGCTGGCGGGGACGCGGCATTCGTCGAAGACGATCTCATAGGTGCGCTTTCCCGCCAGCATCGGGATCTCGCGCTCGGTGATGAAGCCCGGCGTGCCGCGCTCCACGATGAAGGCGGTCATGCCCTGGCCGCGCTTCAGCTCGCCGGTGCGGGCCATGACGATGATGAAGTCGGCATAGGGGACGCGGCTGACCCAGATCTTGCGGCCGTTGATCACCCAGTCGTCGCCGTCCTGGCGCGCGCGGGTGATCATCCCGGCCGGATCGCCGCCGGCGCCGGGCTCGGAGATGGCGATGGCCGATTTCGCCCGCCCCTCGGCATAGGGAATGAGGTAGCGCTCGCGCTGATGCTCGTTCGCCACCGCCATCAGCATGTGCAGGTTGGGGCTGTCGGGCGGGAATTCGAAGGGCACGATGGTGCGCGAGACCTCCTCCTCCACCAGCATCCGCGCCACCGCGGGCAGGTTCACCCCGCCCATCTCCTCCGGCACGTCCAGGCCCCACAGACCGAGCTCCCGGCAGCGTTCGAGCAGCGGCGCCTCCTCCGCCTCGGTGAGGCTGGATTTCCCGCCCGCGGCCTCGCGCGCCAGGATGGCCGGTTCGAGCGGCATCAGCTCGCGCTCGACGAATTTCGCCACAAGCTCCTGGAGCATGCGGCTTTCCTCGGACAGCAGGGGCATGGTCATGGCGTGGCGTCTCCCTCGGCGCCGGCGGTCAACAGCAGCCCATCCACCGCCACCACGCCCCGTCCCTCGGGGCGGATGATCAGCGGGTTGATCTCGGCCTCGGCCACGGCCGGGTCATCCAGGCAGGCAAGCTTCGACATCGCGACCACGGCCCGGGCCAGCGCCGCCGCATCGCCGCGCGGCAGGTTGCGGTAGCCCTGGATCAGGCGCAGCTCCGGCACCTCGGCGATCATCTCATGCGCCATCGCCTCGCTGACCGGGGCGAGGCGCACGACATGGCTGCGCCGGAGCTCCGCCAGCACGCCGCCCATGCCCAGCATGACCACCGGCCCCACCTCGGGGTCGCGGCGGAAGCCCAGGATCACCTCGGCCAGGCCGCGATGCATGGGCGCGACCAGCACGCCCTCGACGCGGGCCTCGGGGAAGGCTTCGCGGGCGCGGGCCAGCAGCGCGGCCACCGCCTCGCGGATCGCGGCCTCGCCGGTCACGTCCAGGCGCACCAGCCCGGCATCGGTCTTATGCGCGATGTCGGCGGAGAGGATCTTCACCGCGGCCGGGCCCGCCATGCCGGCGACCTCCTCCGGGCTGCGCACCACCCGCGCACCCGGCCCCTCGATGCCCAGTGCCTCGAAGACGGCGCAGGCATCGGCTTCGTTCAGCCGCGACCTGCCGGTTGCGCGCAGCGCCGCCGCCGCCGCGTCCCAGGCGTCGG
>SKWC01000416.1 GCA_007129145.1 Rubritepida sp. | reverse complement strand
GATGCGGCGCAGGGCATCCGCGCCGCGGTGGATGCGGCCTTCGCGGACGGGCTGCGCACGCCCGACATCGGCGGCAGCGCCGGCACGGTGCAGGTGACGCGGGCGGTGATCAGCGCGCTGCGGATCGCGCCATAGGGTCGCGCCATGGGGGTGCGCCATAGGGTAGCTATGGTGGCCAGCGCCCGGCGTGGCGCCTATAATCCGATGCAGTTCCTGAGTTGAGGCTGCACATGTCCGCGCTGAAGCCGCTTGCCCGCATCCACCGCCCGCCGCGTTCCGCCATGCAGTCGGGCCGCGCCAACACCCGGTCCTGGGTGCTGGAATACGGCCCCACCGGGCCGCTGCGCCTCGATCCGCTGACCGGCTGGCCGGGCTCGGCCGACACGAGCAACCAGGTCCATCTGCGCTTCGCCACGAAGGAAGCCGCGATCGCCCATGCCGAGGCGCAGGGGCTGAGCTACGAGGTGGAGGAGCCGCCGCCGCCCAAGCCCATCACGCCCAAGGTCTATGCCGACAACTTCCGCTTCGGCCGGCTGGAGAACTGGACGCATTGACCCCGGCTCCGCGCCCTTAGCTCAGATGGATAGAGCAGGAGCCTTCTAAGCTTCAGGTCGGTGGTTCGAATCCACCAGGGCGCGCCAATCTCTCACGCCAGACGCCCCTCGCGTGACTGCCGCCACAGCAGCCCCGCGATGATGCCGATCTGCACCAGGTTCACCAGGATCCCCACCCACCAGGCGGCGGCGTAGAACCCCACCCGGTCATGGATCGCCCCCGCCAGCCAGGCGCCGAAGGCCATGCCCGAGAGGCTGACGAACAGCAGCGCCGGCACCCGCCAGGCGGCCTCGGCCGCGGGGAACAGCGCGCGCACCGCCAGCACATAGGCCGGCACGATCCCGCCGAAGCCCAGCCCATAGGCGGCCGCCACGAAGAACAGCCCGGCCTCGTCCTGGGTGGCCAGGAAGCCCAGCATCCCCGCCACCTGCGCCAGCGAGCCCAGGAACACCGTCCACAGCCCGCCGATCCGGTCGGACAGCCAGCCCCAGAACTGCCGCGAGATGAAGGCCGCCAGCAGCAGCACCGACAGCATCAGCGCCCCGCGCGAGGCGGCGATGCCCAGGTCGCCGCAGAACGCCACCAGATGCGCCGCCGGCATCGCCATCGGCACGCAGCACAGGAAGGAGCAGGCCGACAGCACCGCCAGCGCCACATTGGGCCGCATGCCCAGCACGCGGCGGTCGGCGACGATCCGGATGCTTCCAGGCCCGCCGATCGGTCCCGGGGCGGGCTTCAGCACCAGCGTGCCGAGGGCGAGGATGATCGCGCTCGCCATCAGCCCATAGGCCAGCATCGTCGCCTGCCATCCGAAGGCAGCGATCGAGCGCTCGAAGACGAAGGGCCACATGAACCCCGCGATGTACTGGCCGGAGGACACCAGCGCCAGCGCCGTGCCGCGCCGGCGATCAAACCACAGCGAGACATAGGCGACCATGGGCGCGAACAGCGCGCCATTGCCGAACAGCCCCACCCCCAGCCCGATGCCCAGCAGCAGCGACCAGCTCTGCCCCAGCGAAGCGAGGCCCAGCCCCAGCAGGATCGACACGCCGCCCAGCACCGCCACCGCCTTCTGCCCGTAGCGCGACGCCAGCAGCCCGCACAGCACGCCCCCCAGCCCGGTGCCGAGATAGGCCAGCGAGGTCGCCAGCGAGGGCAGCGAGCGCCCGCTGCCCAGCGTCTCGGAAATCGGCACCAGGCCGATCACCACGGTCAGCGGCGCACCGGCCGCCAGCGCCAGCATGGCGACGGTGGCAAAGGCGATCATCCAGGAGTCGCGCGTCTCCACGCTCTCGGTCCCGGCGACGGCGGGCATGGGCGGTCCTCCTGGGATCAGTTTCGGCTCCTCTGCCGCGCCGCACAAGCGGGCGTGCGGTCTTCAGGCTGGTGCTATTCCGTATGTCCCCGGGCGGCGACCCTGTGACAGGCTGCGCGCTCACACATGGAGGGCAACGCCATGAACACCCACCGCCGCCGCTTCCTGACCGCCTCGGCCTTCGCCGCGCCAGCGCTTCTGGCCGGCGCAGCCAGGGCCCAGGCGCCCTGGTCCCCTTCGCGCCAGGTCTCCTTTCTCGGCCCCTTCGCCGCGGGCGGCGCCTTCGACGTGACGCAGCGCGCCCTCGCGCGGGCGGTGGAGCCCGCCATGGGTCAGCCCATCGCGGTCATGAACCGCCCCGGCGCCGGCGGCACCATCATGCTGTCCGAACTGACGCGCGCGCACCCAGACGGTCACACGCTGGGGCTGCTGTCGGTGAACAGCAATGCGGTTGCACCGCAGCTGCAGACCCTGAACTTCGACCCGGTGCTGGGCTTCACGCCGCTGATGAACTACGGCTCCTTCCTCACCTTCATCGCGGTTGCGGCGAATTCGCCCTTCGGCACGGTGCGCGAGATGGTGGAATTCGCCCGCCGCGAGCCCGGCAACCTCACCATCGGCGTGGCAGGTATCGGGGCGAACAGCCATCTGAACATGGCCCGTCTTGCCGCCGAGGAGAACATCGAGGTCACCTTCGTGCCCTTCACCGGCGGCGCACCCGCGGCCACCGCCCTTCTCGGGGGACATGTGATGGTGGCGGTGGTGGCGGGCGAGGTGCTGCCTGCGGTGCGCGGCGGCCAGCTTCGCCTCATCGGCCTGCTCAACGCCGACAAGAGCGAGGAATTCCCCGACGTGCCCAACATGCCGGAGATGGGCTATTCCTGGGCATCGCGCCCCTGGATCGGCATGGGCGGGCCGCCCGGCCTGCCCGAGCCCATTGCCGCGCGCTGGAGCACCGCGCTGCTGGAGGCCACTGAAGACGCGGCCTTCCTGCAGACCATGCGCAACCTCGCCATCGTGCCGCGCCGCATTGGCCGGGCCGAGATGCCGGCGATGATGGCCGAGAGCTACGCCGAGCACGAGCGGATCGCACGGATGATCCGCATCGGCCGCTTCGCCGGCTGACGCCGATATGGGGACACCCGCCTCAGACGAGGCGGGTGTGCACCTCGCCCACGCCCTCGACCACGCCTTCCAGCAGGTCGCCGCGCTGCACGGCCGCGACATTCTCCGGCGTGCCGGTCATGATGAGGTCGCCCGGCGCCAGCGCCACCAGTTCGGAGAGGTTGGCGATCACCTCGGGCACCGACCAGATCAGCTTGGACAGGTCGCTCTCCTGGCGGATCGCGCCATTGACCTTCAGCGCGATCCGCCCGCGCGAGGGGTCGAAGCCCGCGGCCGGCCGCAGCGGGCCCATCGGGGCGGAATGGTCGAAGCCCTTGCCCATGTCCCAGGGGCGGCCGGTCTTCTTCGCCTCGTTCTGCAAATCACGCCGGGTCATGTCGAGGCCGGCGCAATAGCCCCACACATGCTCGAGGGCGCGTTCGACCGGGATGTTCGCCCCGGCTTTGCCGATGGCCACCACCAGCTCCATCTCATGGTGCAGCTGCTTCGTCATCGGCGGGTAGGGCATGTCGGCGCCGCCGGTCAGCACCGCATCGGCGGGCTTGGTGAAGTAGAAGGGCGGCTCACGCGTGGGGTCGCTGCCCATCTCGATTGCGTGCTCGGCATAGTTGCGGCCGACGCAGAAGATGCGGCGCACCGGGAACAGCCCACCCCCCTGGACCGGGATGGCGGCCTGGGACGGCGGGGCGATGACATACTGGCTCACGACGGGCGGACTCCTTCTCTCGGGAAAGGCTGTAGCGCAGCCGCGCGCCGCCGGGAATCACCCTACATTTCGCGCTTGACCCGACGCGAAGCGGAATGACAGAGACCAAAATGCAAAGCGCCCGACCAGGGGGGTGGTCGGGCGCCCATGCACTACACTACCGATCGGAGTGGTCGGGCGAGCCGAAAGGGGAGTTCGGCACGTCCTGCGGTGGCGGGGGGGCCACCGGCCTGACACATATAGCGTGCCCGCGCGCGGACGCAAAGATGAATCGCGCGCGTGACTATTCGGCCGCCTGCCGAGATGCCGGCAACCCGGCGCGCTCGCAGCAGGCCTCCCCGAAGGCCTCGAAGATCGCGCGGCTGAAGCCGTCCTGCTGCCAGTCATACTCGGGATGCCACTGCACGCCCCAGGCGAAGCCCGGCGCCTCGCGCACGCGCACCGCCTCGATGGTGCCGTCGGGCGCCCAGCCCATCGCCTCCAGCCGGGGCGCCAGGCGCTGCACACCCTGGTTGTGCAGCGAGTTCACGGGAACCTCGGTGCGGCCGGCCAGGCGGTGCAGCACGCCCTCGGGCGCGAGGCGCACGCCATGCGCCTTGCCGGTGCGCACCGCCGGGATGGGTTGGTCGCTGGGCGTCGAGTGGTCCATGCGGGACGGCAGGTCCTGGATGCGCTGGTCCAGGCTGCCGCCCAGCGCCACATTCAGTTCCTGCATGCCGCGGCAGATCGCGAGCAGCGGCAGGCCGGTGGCGATGGCGGCGCGGATCAGCGGCAGGGTGGTGTTGTCGCGCGCCAGATCCTCGGGCGTGTCCTCGGGATGCGGCGGCCCGTCATAGAAGCCCGGCCAGACATTGGAGCGGCTGCCCGTCAGGATCAGCCCGTGCAGCCGCGGCAGGATGTCCTGCGACAGATCCAGCCCCGCCGCCGGCAGCAGCACCGGCACCCCGCCGACCGGCCCCAGCACGGCGCGCACATAGGTGTCGGAAGCGGCATGGTTCGGCGTCTGGAACAGGCCGAAGGGCTTCACGCAGCAGGAGATGCCGACGAGGGGACGCATTTCTTCAAACAAGCCGCTGCGCGGGCAAATCGCAAGCGTCCAGACGACCCGCCCGCGCGATTTTCATCGCGCCTGCTCAAGTTCCTCGCGGAATCGCGGGTCGTTGAAGGCAAATTGGAACGGATCGAAGCGTTCGCCGAGCGTGATCTCGGTCAGGGTGACGCGGGTGATGAAGCCCTGCGCGTCCTGCACCGCCCATTGCCGCAGCATCATGGGCGTCTCGTCGAACACCAGCTGGATGCGCCCCTCGGCCTCGCGGCCCGTGCGGTGGAGGGTGAGGCGGATCACCCCGCCG
>SKWC01000193.1 GCA_007129145.1 Rubritepida sp. | reverse complement strand
TACCTCTGGGTGCTCGACCCGATCGACGGCACCCGCGCTTTCGTCACCGGGCGGCCGCTGTACGGCACGCTGATCGGCCTGCTGCATCGCGGGGTACCCGTGCTGGGGCTCATCGACCAGCCCGTGACGGGCGAGCGCTGGGTCGGCCTGGCGGGACAGGGGACGCGCTTCGCCTCGCCCTTCGGCGGCACGCCCCGCACCCGCCCTTGCGCCAGCCTCGCCCGGGCCGAGCTTTCCGCCACCTCGCCCGAGATCTTCGACACCGCCCAGGCCCCGCGCTTCGAGCGTGTGCGCGGCGCGGCGCGGCGTGTCACCTGGGGCGGCGACTGCTATGCCTATGGGCTGCTAGCCCTCGGCCTCGTGGATGTGGTGGTGGAGGGCACGCTCAAGCCCTGGGACTGGGCGGCCCTTGTGCCGGTGGTCGAGGGTGCGGGCGGGCGCATGACCGACTGGCAGGGCCGCGCGCTGACGCTCGACAGCCCGGGCGAGGTGGTGGCGGTGGGCGATGCCGCGCTGCTGCCCCAGGTGGTGGCCCTGCTCGAAGGCTGACCCGCCCGCCGCAGGCCGCGCCCTGCCCGGAGGGCTCAGCTCGGCACGCCGTAGAGCTCCACCGCCTCGAAGGCCTCGCGCATCCGCTCGCGCCCGCGCGCGAAGGAGTAGGCTTCGGTCACATACTCGCGCGCATGGGTGGCGATCGACTTCCACAGCGGCGGGTCGGCGTGCAGGCGCAGGATGGCGTCCACCCATTCGCGCGGGGTGCGGCAGATCAGGCAGTCATGCCCGTGCCTGAGGCCGATCCCCTCGGCCGCCAGCGGCGACAGCACGCAGGGGATGCCGGCCGCCATGGCCCCCAGCACCTTGCCCTTGATGCCCGCCCCCGACAGCAGCGGCGCCACGAAGACCATGTGCGGGTCATAGGCCGCGGCGACATCCTCGACGAAGCCCATGGGGCGGATGTTGGGCCCGCCCAGGGCCTCCACCTCCTCCGTCATGCCCGAGCCGTAGATGGACAGCGTGATGTCGGGGCGCAGCGCGGCGAGTGCGGGCATCACCTCGCGCGCCATCCAGCGGATGCCCTCGGCATTGGGGAAGTGGCGGAAGCCGCCCAGGAAGGACAGCCCCGACCGGCCCCGCCGGCCCGGCACGGCCGCGGGCGGCTCGATCACCCAGGGGCAGGTCATCACCCGCACGCCGTGGCGGGTGTGGGACTGGATGACCGCGTGCTCGACATCGGAATAGGACAGCACGAGGTCCACCGCGCGCATCGCCGCGATCTCGGCCTCGCGCACGCGCTCGGCCTCGGCCATGCGCGCGGCGTCGCCCTCGGCATGGGCGGCGCGCATCACGCGCAGGAAGTGCAGGTCGGCGTTGTTCATGATGATGCGCGCGCGCGGATTCGCAGCCCGGATCTTCGGCACCACATTCTGCGCCACATGGTAGCGCGTGATGTAGACCGCATCGAATTCGGCCCCGCGCGCGGCGATGAACTCGTCCAGCGACAGCACGAAGGGCGCCACCACCATCTCGACGCCCTGCTTCTCGAAATCGGTGGTGTAGCTGCCGAAATGCGCGAGGTTCTCGGGCAGGAAGGTCACCTTGTAGCCCAGGCTCTGCACCAGGCGGATCTCCTGCCAGGCGGCGTAGCTGCCCGCGTCCTGGTCGGGGCGGGGCGTGGTGTAGTCCACGAACAGCACGCGGCCGATGATGCCGCGGTCCTTCTCGAGGTCGGGGGCCAGGCCCTCCGGCCCGTGGCCGGCATAGGCGCGCACCCAGCGGCGGCGGAACTTCGGGCGGTTCACCTCCTGGAAGCGCTTGAAGCCCTGCGCCGTGTCGGTGCCGCTGGTCTTGCCCTCATGGTGGAAGACGATGGCCGAGGGCACGAACCAGGTGGTGTAGCCGGCCTCGCGGATCTTGAAGGAGAAATCCGTGTCCTCGAAATACATGGGCTCCAGATAGGCCGACAGCCCGCCCACCTCCTCCCAGATGGCGCGGGTGGTCATCAGCGCCGCGCCCGAGAGGTAGTCCACCTGCCGGGCGTAGCAGTGGCGCGGCTCCCACGGGTTCTGGTTGTAGCCGTAGTTCCAGGGGTTGCCGTTGCCCCAGATGATGCCGCCGCCATCCTGCAGCCGCCCGTCGGGGAACAGCAGCTTCGCCCCCACCGCGCCGGCGCGGGGGAAGCGGCGCATCGCGTCCAGCAGCGCATCCAGCCAGCCCGTCGTCGGCTCGGTGTCGTTGTTCAGCAGCACGATGTGCCGCCCGCGCGCCTGTGCGGCGCCGGCGTTGCAGGCGCGGATGAAGCGCTGCGGCGCCTCGTTGCGGATGATGGTGATGCCGCGGACCACCTCGCCAATGCGCGCGGTGGCGTCGGTCGAGCCGTCGTCCACCAGGATCACCTCGAAGCTCGCCTCGTTCCAGGCCAGCAGCAGGGCACAGAGGCAGGAATAGGTCACGGCGAAGTGGTTGTGCGCGGGGATGACGACCGAGACCTCGGGCGCCTCGACATGCGGGAAATGCAGCGGCGCGGGGCGCAGCCGTTCATGCCCGCCCTCAAGGATCGAAACCGCGCGCGCAAGCGTCTCGGGCGGGATGCCGGGGCGCGGGTGTTCGGCGTGGGCGCGCAGCGCGGCATAGCGGAATGCCGATGCGGCGAAGAGCGCGGGCGGATAGGCCGGCTTGGATTCGCGCGGCAGCGTCTCGGCCGGTGTGAGGATGCGCGGGGGCAGGATGGCGGTGTGGAACAGGGTCGCGCTGTTGGAGGTGTCGCGCAGCGCCAGCGCCGTCGGCTCGCCCGTCAGCCAGGCGGCGGGCAGGCGCACCGGCGTCTCCCCTGCCCCGAGCGCGAGCCGGGCCACCGGCGTGCGGTTCAGGCAGAGCAGCACCTCCAGCGGGCGGTCGGCGCGCAGCACCAGGCTGTGCCCGTCATCATGGACCACGCTGATGCGCGCGGCCGGCAGGGCGGGCAGGGGAAGGGCGATGCCCGCGCCGCGCAGCACGGGCTGGCCGCCAAGCGCGGCCGGGTCGGCGGGGAGTTCCACCTCGAACCAGCGGTGGCGCGGGTCGCGCTCGCCCGGGAGGATCCGCGGCAGGATCGCGGGGTGGCTGGGCGGGGGCGGTTCATGCAGCGCCGCCGCCTGGGCCGCCCCTGTCGTGGCCTCGCGCAGCCGCAGCCGGGCGGCGAAGCCGATGGCCAGCCACTCTTGCCGCGCGCCCTGCTGCCAGGCGTCGAAGCGCAGGCACAGCCGCAGCGTGTCGCCGGGCGCGACATCCTCCAGCGCGATGTCCAGCCGCTGCCAGCCGGCCTCGTCCGGCCCGCCCAGGCAGGCGGGGTCTAGCGGGATCTCGATCCGCCGCACCTCGCCGCCCCGCGCCGGCTGCACCAGCACCACCGCGGCGCCGAGGCAGCGATGCGTCGCGACCAGCCCCGTGAGGGCGAGGCGCCCGCGGGCGGGCGGCAGCGCCAGCCCCTCGGTGACCGGCACCAGCAGCGGCGCGTCGGTCTTGCGGAAGGTGACCATCGCGGTCGTCTCGCCGCGCAGCGCCCAGTCGCCCTCCTTCAGCAGGGTGACCGAAGCCGTGCCATGCTGCTCCCCGGGTGGTCCCCCAGGTGGTCCTTCTGCCGCATCGGGGGTGGCGCGCAGCGGCAGGGCGGCGGCGAAGGGACGGCCCGCCCCGGACGCATCCGCCCCGAGCGGCAGCAGCGGCAGCGCGAGATCGCCCAGCGCGACATGCAGCCCGGCGGCCACCGCCTCCGGATCGGCGAGGAGATGGAGCCTGCCGTCGCAGATCCGGGCTTCGGAGAGGTGGCGGGCGATGGCGGCGTCGAACATCGGGATCGGGCCTCGGCAGGGGCGCGCTGCGCCCGCGGGTGGATTTTGTGTCGCCCGATGATGACCTGTGGTATTGTCCCTGTCCAAGAAAAACACGCATAGATTGCGTTGTCGGCACTCCGGCAACCGTAAGGCTTCAGCGCGCGGTGTAGCCGCCGTCGATCACGAATTCCGCGCCGGTGACGAATTTCGCCTCATCCGAGGCGAGATAGACCACCGCCCAGGCGATGTCGTCCGGCTCGCCCATATGGCCGAGCGGATGCAGCCCGCCCACCGCGGCCCTCGACGCCTCGAGCTCGCCGCCCAGGGATTTCAGGTGTTTCTCCACCATCGGCGTCCAGATGTAGCCGGGATGGACCGAATTCACCCGGATGCCGTCGCGGGCATAGGTGATGGCGTCGTTCTTCGTCATCAGCCGGACCGCGCCCTTCGACGCGTGGTAGGGCGCGAGCCCGCCCACGCCGACCATCCCCGCGATCGAGGAGAGGTTCACGATGGCGCCGCCGCCGGCCGCGCGCATGTGCGCGATGGCGTGCTTGGTGCTGAAGAAGACGCCCTTGACGTTGATGGACTGCACCCGGTCCCACTCGGCCTCGGTGACCTGATCGGTCGGCTTGGGCGCGCCCGAGATGCCGGCGTTGTTCACCATCACATGCAGCCCGCCGAAGCGCGCCGCGACCCGGTCGATCGCGGCCTTCAGCGCGGCCTCATCGGCCACGTCCACGGGCTGGAACATCACATCCAGCCCGCGGGCGGCCAGTTCGGCGGCCAGCGCCTCGCCCTCGGGCTTCAGCACGTCCAGGATGCCGACCTTCGCGCCTTCCTCGGCCAGCCGCTGGACGCAGGCGCGCCCGATGCCGACCGCGCCACCCGTGACGATGGCGACCTTCGATTCCACGCGCCGTGCCATGCTGCCCTCCCTGGCCGGGCCGCCCGCCTTCTGCGGACGGCGCCCGATGATCCATCGGCCAGCCTCCAGGCCCGCGCATTGATCGGGATCATGGTGCGGCCGGAATGGTCGGGCATAGGCTCGGCGCACCGCGAAGGGAGGAAGCCGGGTGTCGTCAAGCGCCGCAACCGCCGCCGTGGGCCCGCTGGGGCGCCACCCCCGGATCGTGAAGGACGCGACCCGCCTGCGCGCCCCGCCCGCACTGCCGCCCGGCCTTGCCGCCGGGCCGCCCTTCGACTGGTCCGGCGCGCGCGCCCTGCTGGAAGGGCTGCCCGGCG
>SKWC01000033.1 GCA_007129145.1 Rubritepida sp. | reverse complement strand
GCCCGTCTTCGCCAGCGTCTTCGTGATCGCCGCCGTCAACGACGTCTTGCCATGGTCCACATGGCCGATCGTCCCAATGTTGCAGTGCGGCTTCGTCCGCTCAAACTTCGCCTTGGCCATCTCTGGTCCTGCTCCGCGAGTGATCTTTGATGAAACCGCACCGGCGCAGGCGTGGCCCGGCGGGAGCACCACCCTGGAGCGGGTGAGGGGAATCGAACCCCCGTAGCCAGCTTGGAAGGCTGGTGCTCTACCATTGAGCTACACCCGCGCCGAGGCGGACGGCTGTCCCGATACAGGAGCGCGCCGCCCCCAAGGGCTGGGGGCGGCGCACCCGCTTCCTGCGCGCACGATATGGAGGGGGTTGGATTCGAACCAACGTAGGCGCAAGCCAACGGATTTACAGTCCGTCCCCTTTAACCACTCGGGCACCCCTCCGCACACCCGCAGGAGCGGGCGGGTTCAAGCGGTTTCGGCGGGGCCTGTCAATGCGTCGGTTCATCGCGCGGCGGCATTGGAGTTGAGCGGCCTCCAGTTGCCCTGGCGGGGCGAGACCGACAGCTTATAGCCCAGCCGCGCGGCCAGCGGCGCTGCAATATCGCCATGCGCCGCGCGGCCCTGGCGGAGCAGGTGCTCAGCCGGGTCGGCGGCGATCTCGGCGGGGCTGCGGACGCGGCCATAACGGATGCCGCTGCGGCAGGCAGCTTCGTGGAGGGATCCGGGGTCGAGCTGCAGGAACTCGGCCAACTGGTCGAGCATCGCCTCGCCATCCTCGATGCGGAAGCTGCGTGCCGCCGGGTGCTCTTGCGCCAGCGCCAGCAGCCGTCGGGTCACGCGGACCCAGCGCTGGACTCCCTGGTGGTAGCGCTGCATCGCCGTCTCGGAGGATTTTCCGGCCGCTGCGCGGGCCAGATCCTCGGGCTTCCAGGACGAGAGCATGCTCTCGACCGTGTCGATGGGATGGCGCACTACATGCACCAGACGCGCGCGGGGAAACAGCGCCAGCAGGCGTTCCAGGACGCCGTCGTCCTCGCCGTAGCGGATCTCCTTGAAGCCCCATCGGGTTTTGCCCGGAGGCAACCGCCTCGCCAGGAAGTGACGGATGGCCAAGCGCTCGAAGTCGTCGAAATCCGCGGGAGCGATGCTGTTCAGCCAGGACGGCTCCCATCCCGGCTGGTTGCGGCGTTCGCTCAAAAGAGCCTGGGCGTCGTCCGCGGCGAAGGGAAAGACGAACCGCTGCATCAACGGGTTGTCGCGCGTCGCTTGCGACCATTGCAGCAGGCCACGCAACATGCCCGCATGCTCGCCCCAAACCCAAACGTTACCGGTGCCCGACAGCGTGGTCTGAATGAACGTCGAGCCGCATCGGCCGGTACCCACGACGAAGATGGGCTCATCGCTCAGATCCGTCCCGTCCGGCGGCCTGAGAGCAATCGGCGCGGCGGCATTCGGTGCGCGCCCCTTCATGATGAAGAGATGGCATGCGGCTGGCGGCCCGCCAAGCGCCGGCGGTGGGCATCTGATGACACTCTCAAGCGGGCGAGCCCCCGGCCAGCAGGACATCGAGTTCATAGCCCAGCCGTTGAGAGAGTGGCGCGACAAGCCCGGCATGCGCCTCCCGGCCAGCGAGGAACAGCGGGGTGCGCGGGTCGGCGGCGCGTTCGGCTGCGCTTCGGTCATGTCCATGGCGCACACCGCCCTGCCCCGCCGCCGCGACCAGCGCGGCCGGATCGAGGGCGAGGAAGCGGGCCACCGCCTCGAGCATGGGTGCGCCATCCTCGATGCGGAAGCTCTGCGCGCGGGGGTGGGCGTCGCTGAGCGCCAGCAGGCGTCGGGTCAGGCGGTCCCAGCGGCGCAGCGCCTCGGCATAGGCATCCAACACCGGCCCGGGCGCCGAATTGGCCATGGCGCGGCGCAGCAGCTGCGGCTGCCACTCGGTCAGCATGCTCTCGACCGTGTCGAGGGGGTGGCGGACCATGTGCACCAGGCGCGCGGCGGGGAAGATCTCGAGCAGGCGCTCCAGCATCCCGTCATCCTCGCCATACAGGATCTCCTTGAAACCCCAGCGGGTCTTGCCCGGCGGCAGGCGCCGCGCCAGCAGATGGCGGATGGCGATGCGCTCCAGCTCAGTGAAATCCTCCTCGGCGAGGTTGTTGAGCCAGGAGACCTCCCATTCCGCCGAGGCGTCGGGATCCCGCAGCTTCGACACCGGGTCGCGTCCGGCGAAGGGGAACACGAATTCGCGCAGCGGGCGCTTGTGGCGCATGTCCCGCGACCAGCGCAGCAGGCCTTGCAGCATGCCGGCATGCTCGCCCCAGACCCAGACCGCGCCGGTGGCCGAAAGGCTGGTCTGGATGAAGGTGGAGCCACAGCGACCCGTGCCGACCACGAAGATCGGCGCCTCGTCGGGTGGGGTGAGCGATTCAACCATGGCGCGCACATGGCACGGCTCATGCCACAAGCCAAGCACGCGACCGAGGCAGGGATGGTGCGGTCAAGAAGATTCGAACTTCCACGGGGTTTCCCCCACTAGCACCTCAAGCTAGCGCGTCTACCATTCCGCCATGACCGCAGCGCCGCTGAGAGCTAGCGCATGATCCCGCCGGGTTCAACCGACCCCCGCACGAATCTGGAATGGAGCGTCTCGGAGGGGTTGACGCCCTATCCGCAGGCGCTGACGGCCATGGAGGCGCGCGCCGCAGCCATCCGCGCCGGGCTGGCCGGGGAATGCGTCTGGCTGGTGGAGCACCCGCCGAGCTACACGGCCGGCACCTCGGCCCGGCCGGAGGAGGTGTTGCGCCGCGACATCCCGCGCTTCGACGCCGGGCGCGGCGGGCAATGGACCTACCACGGGCCGGGCCAGCGCACCGCCTATGTGATGCTGGACCTCGCACAACCGCATGGGGCGGTGCCGCCGCGCGACATCCGCGCCTATGTCCACGCGCTGGAGGAATGGATGATCCGCGCGCTGGATCGCTTCAACATCCGCGCCGAGCGCCGCGCCGGGCGGGTCGGCGTGTGGGTGGTCAAGCCGGGCGGGCTGGAGTGCAAGATCGGCGCGATCGGGGTGCGCGTCTCGCGCTGGGTGAGCTGGCACGGGGTGGCGCTGAACCTGGAGCCCGACCTCGGGCATTTCGAGGGCATCGTGCCCTGCGGCATCCGCGGGCATGGCGTGACCAGCCTTCATGACCTGGGCATCCCCGCGAGCATGGCGGAGCTGGACAGCGCGCTGATCGCCGCCTGGCCGGAGGCTTTCGGCACATAGCCGCACCTGCCTATGCTCGGCGCGCCATGGAGGAGACGGCGCGATGCTGACGATCTGGGGACGGGCGAGTTCGTCCAATGTGATGAAGGTGCTGTGGGTGTGCGAGGAGCTGGGCATCCCCTATGAGCGGGTGGACGCCGGCGGCGCCTTCGGCCGCACGCGGGATCCCGAATACCTGGCGATGAACCCCAACGCCCGGGTGCCGACCATCGTGGAGCCGGACGGCTTCTCGCTGTGGGAGAGCAACACGATCTGCCGCTACCTGGTGGCGACCCGCAGCCCCGGCCATGCGCTGCATCCGGCCGATCCGCGGCTGCGCGCGCGGGTGGAGCGCTGGATGGACTGGCAGCTGAGCCACCTGGGCCCGCCGATGACCACGATCTTCTTCACCTGGATCCGCACCCCCGAGGCCGAGCGGAACCTGCAGGCCGCCGAGGCCGCGCGCGTCGAGGCGGAGGGGCTGTGGGACATGGTGGAGACGGCGATCGCGGCGGGCGACGGGCTGGGCGGCGAGGCTCCGACGCTGGCCGATGTGGTGATGGGGCCCGTGTTGCATCGCTGGCTGAACCTGCCCATCGAGCGCAAGCCGCAGCCGCGGATCGCCGACTGGTACCAGCGGCTGCTCACGCGGCCGGGCTTCGCGCGCCACATCGCCGTGAAGATGAGCTGACCCATGGACGGCGACACGCCGGCGCCGGCGAGCGGGCGCACCATGGTCAGGCATGCCGCCGGGCGCGACTTCACGCGCGGGCTGCGGGCCTTCTTCGAGTATGGCGACCTGGGGATCTCGGGCGCCACCGACGGGCGCTTCGGCGCGCATGTGATCCGCGCCATCGCCGGCGAGAAGGGTCAGCCCGAATGGCACCTGCATGAGCTGGAGTTCCAGATGGTCTGGGTGATGAAGGGCTGGGTGCGCTTCGAATATGAGGACATCGGCGAGGTGACGCTGACCGCGGGCACATGCGTGCACCAGCCGCCACGCATCCGCCACCGCGAGCTGGCGCATTCGGAGGATCTGGAGTTGGTGGAGATCACCGCGCCGGCGGAGTTCGAGACGCGGCTGGTGCCCCCGCCACGCTGAGAGGGGCGCAAAAAAAGGGCGGTGCGTTGCCGCACCGCCAAGTTAAGGGAGGAAACGTCCAAGAAAGCAGGCAGGGACCGAAATCCCTGCCGCCTCCCGCATATACGCCCGAGGTCGCTCGCACGCAAGTGACTTTTTGCATCGCAGCATGGCGATTCACGCGCGGCTGGAATGGCACGCGGCTTGCGCCAGGGGGGCCATGCCGCGCCTCTCATCCCTGGGCCTTCTGCTGGCCCTGACCGCCCTGCCCGCCGCCGCCTCGCCGCCGCCTGCGCCGGCCACTGCGCCGCCGATGGTGGCGGCGGCGCTCTCGCCCAGCCAGGCCTGCCGCGCGGCCATCGCCACTGCCGAGCGCGAGGCTGGCATCCCCGAGGGTCTGCTGCAGGCGATCGGGCGAGTGGAATCCGGGCGGCGCGACCCCGCCACCGGCGGATTCGGCCCCTGGCCCTGGGCCATCAACGCCGAGGGGCGCGGCCATTTCTTCCCGGACCGGGCGGCAGCCATTGCCGCCGTGCAGGAATTGCAGGGCCGTGGCGTGCGATTGATCGATGTGGGCTGCATGCAGGTGAACCTGCGCCACCACCCCGACGCCTTCCCCAACCTCCAGCAGGCCTTCGACCCGATGGCAAATGCCCGTTATGCGGCGCGCTTCCTGACCGCCCTTCACGCCGAGGCGGGCGGGCGCGAGGAAGATTGGATGGTGGCGGCGGGGCGCTACCATTCGCGCACCCCGGAT
>SKWC01000440.1 GCA_007129145.1 Rubritepida sp. | reverse complement strand
GCACCCGGCGCCATCCTGTCGGACGTCGGCTCGACCAAGGGCTCGGTGATCCGCGACCTCGGGCCGCTGCTGCCGCAGGGCGTGCACCTCATCCCCGCGCATCCCATGGCGGGCACCGAATTCTCCGGCCCCGATTCCGGCTTCCCGGAGCTGTTCGACGGGCGCTACTGCATCATCACCCCCCTGCCCGACACCGACCCCGCCGCGCTGGCACGGCTGCGCGCCTTCTGGGAGGCCTGCGGCTCCAGCGTCGAGTGCATGGACCCCGTGACGCATGACAAGGTGGTGGCCATCGTCTCCCACCTGCCGCATCTGATCGCCTTCACCATCTGCGGCACGGCCGATGACCTCAGCGAGGAAACCCGCGAGAGCGTGCTGAAATTCGCCGCCTCGGGCTTCCGCGACTTCACCCGCATCGCCGCCAGCGACGTGGCCATGTGGCGCGACGTCTTCCTGAACAACCGCGAGGCGGTGCTGGAAATGCTGGCCCGCTTCACCGAGGACGCGCACGCCTTCGGCCGCGCCATCCGCTGGGGCGAGCAGGATTTCATCGAGGACCGCATCCGCCGCGGCCGCAAGATCCGCCAGGGGCTCATCGAGCGCCGTCAGGCCTGATCGCCCCTTCGCGCCGCGATCAGGAACTCGCGATTCCCCTCGGGGCCGGTGATGGGCGAGGGCGTGATGCCCAGCACCGCCCAGCCCGGGAGCCCCGCCCACCAGTCGCGGATGGTCTCGCAGACCTCCTCATGCACGGCCGCATCGCGCACCACGCCGCCCTTGCCGACGCGCGCCGGCCCGGCCTCGAACTGCGGCTTGATCAGCGCGACCGCCCAGGCACCCGGCGCGGCCAGGCCGAGTGCGGCCGGCAGCACGGTGCGCAGCCCGATGAAGGAGGCGTCGCAGACCACGCAACCCGGCGCCTCGGGGACCTCGGCCGCGGACAGGTTCCGTGCGTTGGTGCGCTCCAGCACCACCACCCGCGGGTCCTGGCGCAGCGACCAGTCGAGCTGCCCATGCCCCACATCCACCGCGAACACCTTCGCCGCGCCATGGTGCAGCAGGACATGGGTGAAGCCGCCGGTGGAGGCGCCGATGTCCAGCGCCACCTTCCCCACCGGATCAAGGGCGAAATGCGCCAGCGCATGCGCCAGCTTCACCCCCCCGCGCGAGACCCAGGGATGCGGCGCGCCGCGCAGTTCCAGCGGCAGGTCGGGGGCCAGCAGGTCGCCCGGCTTGGCGATGCGCTGCTCGCCCGAGAACACCTGGCCCGCCATGATCAGCGCCTGGGCGCGTGTGCGGCTCTCGGCCAGGCCGCGCTCCACCAGCAGCAGATCGGCGCGCTGGCGCGGTCCGCGCGCCATGCGATCAGGCCGAGGCGGAGACCGCCAGCGCCTCCTTGCCCAGGGCCGACAGCGCCATGGTCACGATCTGCGGCGCGTTCAGCCCGGCGATATCGTATTGCTTCTTCGGGCTTTCGTGGTCGATCCAGATGTCGGGCAGCGTCATGGGGCGGAACTTCAGCCCGCCATCCAGCAGCCCGGCCAGCGCCAGATGGTGCATCACCAGCCCGCCGAAGCCGTTCATGCTGCCTTCCTCGATGGTGATCAGCACCTCGTGGTGGCGCGCCAGCTGGCCGATCAGCGCGGTGTCCAGCGGCTTGGCGAAGCGCGCATCGGCCACGGTGCAGGACAGCCCCATGGTGGCCAGCTCATCCGCGGCCTTCAGGCATTCGGGCAGCCGCGCGCCATAGCTCAGGATCGCGATGTTCGAACCCTCGCGCAGCACGCGCCCCTTGCCGATGGGCAGCACGCTGCCGCGCGCCGGCACCGGCTCGATGCCCAGCCCCTCGCCGCGCGGGTAGCGCACGCCCGAGGGCCCGTCCTCGATGGCGGCCATGGTGGCGACCATGTGCGCCAGCTCGATCTCATCGGCCGCGGCCATCAGGGTGAAGCCGGGCAGGCAGCCCAGATAGGCGATGTCGAAGCTGCCCGCATGGGTCGCGCCATCGGCGCCGACCAGCCCGGCGCGGTCCATGCCGAAGCGCACCGGCAGGGACTGCAGCGCCACGTCATGCACCACCTGGTCGTAGCCGCGCTGCAGGAAGGTCGAGTAGATGGCGCAGAAGGGCTTGAGCCCCTCGGTGGCCATCCCGGCCGCGAAGGTGACCGCGTGCTGCTCGGCGATGCCCACGTCGAAGCAGCGCTTCGGGAAGCGCTTGGCGAAGATGTCGAGGCCGGTGCCGTTGGGCATGGCGGCGTTCACCGCCACGATGCGCTCATCGGCCTCGGCCTCCGCGACCAGGGCGTTGGCGAAGACCTTGGTGTAGGTCGGCGGGCCGGGCGGGGCCTTCTGCTGCTCGCCGGTCACGACGTTGAACTTCACCACGCCGTGATACTTGTCGGCGCTGGCCTCGGCGGGGGCGTAGCCCTTGCCCTTCTGCGTGACGGCGTGCAGCAGGAAGGGGCCCTCATGCCCGGAATCGCGCAGGTTGCGCAGCACGGGCAGCAGGTGGTCCAGGTTGTGCCCGTCCACCGGGCCGACATAGTAGAAGCCCAGCTCCTCGAACAAGGTGCCGCCCGTCAGCAGCCCGCGGGCGTATTCATCCGCGCGCTCGGCCGCGCGCTTCAGCGGCCCCGGGAAATTGTCGGCCAGCCGCGCCATGAAGTCGCGCACCGACATGAAGGGCCGCGACGAGATGGTGCGCGACAGATAGGCGCTCATGGCGCCGACCGGCGGCGCGATGGACATGTCGTTGTCGTTCAGGATGACGATCAGGTTCGACTTCAGCGCGCCGGCATTGTTCATCGCCTCATAGGCCATGCCCGCCGACATGGAGCCGTCGCCGATCACCGCGACCACATGGTTGTCGTCGCCCTTCAGGTCCCGCGCCACCGCCATGCCGAGGCCCGAGGAGATGGAGGTCGAGGAATGCGCCGCGCCGAAGGGGTCGTATTCGCTCTCGCTGCGCCGGGTGAAGCCCGACAGCCCGCCGCCCTGGCGCAGGGTGCGGATGCGGTCGCGCCGCCCGGTCAGGATCTTGTGCGGATAGGCCTGGTGGCCGACGTCCCAGATCAGCCGGTCCTTGGGCGTGTCGAAGATGGCATGCACCGCCACCGTCAGCTCCACCACGCCGAGCGAGGCGCCCAGGTGCCCCCCGGTGACCGAGACCGCGCTGATGGTCTCCGCGCGCAGTTCTTCCGAGAGCTGCTTCAGCTGCTCGGTCGAGAGGTTCTTCATGTCGGCGGGGCTGCGCACCCGGTCGAGAAGCGGGGTGGCGGGACGGTCGGGCATCAATTCCTCCGCGCGATCACGAAATCAGCGAGCGCGCGCAGCATTTCCGCGCGCTCGGAAAAACCATCGAGGTGGTGGCGCGCCTGCGCCACCAGGGATTCCGCCTGCAGCCGGGCGCGCTCGATCCCGAGCAGCCCGACCAGCGTGGCCTTGCCGGCGCCGGCATCCTTGGCGGTGGCCTTGCCGACCTCCTCGGCGGAGGCGGTGGCGTCCAGCAGGTCGTCGGCGATCTGGAAGGCGGCGCCGAGTTCGCGGCCATAGGCGGCCAGCGCATGGCGCTGCGCCGAGGGCGCCTTGCCCAGCACTGCCCCGGCCTCGGCCGAGAATTCGATCAGCTTGCCGGTCTTGAGCAGCTGCAGCCGGCCGATCGCGCTCTCGTCCAGCGGTTCGCTGGCCTGCTCGGCCATCATGTCCAGCATCTGCCCGCCGCACATGCCCTTGGGGCCGGCGGCGCGCGCCATCATGCGCACCAGCTCGATCCGCACCGCCGGGTCCGGGTGCGTCGCCTCCTGCGCCAGCACGTGGAAGGCATGGGCCTGCAGCGCGTCGCCCGCGATGATGGCGGTCGCCTCGTCGAAGGCGCGGTGGTTGGTAGGCTTGCCGCGGCGCAAATCGTCATCGTCCATCGCCGGCAGATCGTCATGGATCAGGCTGTAGGCATGGATCATTTCGATCGCGCAAGCGACCCGCAGCGCGGCATGGCGCGAGACGTTGAACTGCCGCGCCCCCTCCAGCACCAGGAAGCCGCGCAGCCGCTTGCCGCCCCCGATGACCGAATAGCGCATCGAGGCGAAGAGCCGCGCCTCGTCGCCCTCGGCCCGGGGCAGCAGGTCATCCAGCGCCGCGTCAATGTCGCGGGCGGCCTCCGCCATGGCGGCGTTGAGGTCAACCACGGCGGTTCCCGCCGAAATCGTGGTCATGCGTGCCCGCGATCCTGTTCCATGTCGCGCAGGGCCAGACCGGCCCGGCCTTCCACCACCGCCTGCACCTTCGCTTCCGCTTCCGAGAGCTTCTGTTCGCAATGGCGGCGTAGCAAGGTGCCGCGCTCATAGTCGGCGATGGCGTCGGCCAGCGTGGCGCGCCCGCCTTCAAGCGACTTCACGATGGCCTCAAGCTCGGTCAGCGCCTCCTCGAAGGAGAGCGAGGCGATATCCCGTTCCGCGCCTCCCGTGGCGCCCTTCGCATCCTGGCCCGGCATGACCTTCTCCCAACCTGACAGCGACTATAGGGTCCGTCCAGCCGAACCCAAAGCATTACCGAAATCCTGGTCCGCGCGCAGCAGCACCCGGACATGCGCCGCGGCCGAGGCGGCCAGCGCATCCAGGTCATAGCCGCCCTCCAGCAGGCTGACCACGCGCCCTCCCGCATGGGCCTCTGCCAGCGCGCAGAGCTCCGCCGTCAGCCAGGCGAAATCCGCCTCATTCAGCCGAAGCTGGGCCAGCGGGTCGCGCGCATGGGCGTCGAAGCCGGCCGAGATGACCACAAGCTCCGGCGCGAAGCGCGCGATGGCGGGCAGCAGCACCCCCTGCCAGGTGGCGCGGAAGGCCGCGCCATCGGCGCCGGGCGGCAGCGGCGCGTTGAACACATTGCCCACGCCGCGCTCATCCGCCGCGCCGGTGCCGGGATAGAGCGGCATCTGGTGCGAGGAGGCGAAGAGGATGCTCGGGTCATCCGCCACGCAATCCTGGCTGCCATTGCCGTGGTGAACGTCGAAATCGCAGATGGCCACGCGGGAAAGCCCGTGCACCGCCTGGGCGTGGCGCGCGGCGACGACGGCGTTGGAGAACAG
>SKWC01000398.1 GCA_007129145.1 Rubritepida sp. | reverse complement strand
GCGGGCGGCCTGTCGGGCGCGCCGCTGTTCGGCCCCTCGACCGAGATGCTGCGCGCGGCGCATCGCATCGCGCGCGGGCGGCTGGTGCTGGTGGGCGTGGGCGGCGTGGCGAGCGGCGCCGATGCCTATGCGAAGATCCGCGCGGGCGCGAGCCTGGTGCAGCTCTACACCGGCTTCGCCTATGGCGGGCCGGCGCTGGTCGGGCGGATCAAGGATGAACTGGCCGGGCTGCTGGCGCGCGACGGTTTCGCGCGGGTGGCCGATGCCGTGGGAGTGGATGGGTGAGCCTGCAGATCCTGGAAGGGCTGGCGCCGCTGGCCGATCGTTATGACGGCTATGTGCTCGACCTGTGGGGCGTGGTGCATGACGGCCGCGCGCTCTATCCCGGCGTGGCCGAGGCGCTGCGCCAGCTGCGCGCGCGCGGCAAGCGCATCGTCTTCCTGACCAACGCACCGCGCCGCGCCTGGTTCATCCGCTCCACGCTCGACCGCATGGGGCTCGATGCGGCGCTGTATGACGGGATCATCTCCTCCGGGGAGGTGTCCTGGCGCTGGCTGAAGGAGAGGCCCTCGCCCTGGTTCGCCCGGCTGGGGCCGCGCGCGTTCCACATCGGGCCGGAGCGCGACCTGTCGGTGGCGGAGGAGGATGCGGCGACCATCGTGGCCGAGCCCGAGGGTGCCGATTTCCTGCTCAACACCGGCCCCGACCCGGACCGTGGCAGCCACGCGGTGGATGGCTATGTGCCCATGCTGGAGCGCTGCTTCCGCGCGGGGCTGCCCATGCTCTGCGTGAACCCGGACCGCGCGGTGATGGTGGGCGGCGAGCGTCTGATCTGCGCCGGCGCCCTGGCCGACATCTACCTGGGCTGGGGCGGCGACGTGCTGGAGGTGGGCAAGCCCGACCCCGCCGTCTACGGGCCGGTGATGGAGATGCTGGGCCTGGATGACCGGACCCGGGTGCTGGCGGTGGGCGACACGCCGCACACGGACCTCGCGGGGGCGAAGGCGGCGGGGATGGACAGCCTGTGGGCGCTGACGGGGCTGACGGCGCACCAGTATGGCGACGCGCCCGACCCGGCCTTGCTGGCGGCGCGGGCCGAGGAGGAGGGCGTGGCGCCCCTGGCCGCGCTGCGCAGCCTGCGCTGGTGAAGGCGCCTCAGGCGTGGCCGGCCGCTTCGGCCAGCCGCCCGGGGTCCACGCCCAGCGAGGACATCGCGCGCGCCCAGGTGGTGTCGGTGTCCGGGTCGAACACCAGCGCCTCGTCCGGGGTGGCGGTGAGCCAGGCGTTGGCCGCCATCTCGGCGTCCAGTTGGCCCGGGCCCCAGGCCGCATAGCCAAGCGCGAGCAGGCATTGCCGCGGGCCACCGCCCTCGGCGATGGCCTTCAGGATGTCCACATTGGCGGTCAGGGTGAAGCCGCCCGCCACGGGCAGCGAGCCCTCGCCGTGCCAGTCGCCGCTGTGCAGGACGAAGCCGCGGCCTTCCTCGACCGGGCCGCCATTGACCAGGCGGATGCGGCGCTGCGGCGGCGTCGGCTCGATGCCGAGCTGGCGCAGCAGCGCCTCGAAGCTGAGCTTGGGGATCGGACGGTTCAGCACCAGCCCCATCGCCCCCTCGGGGGAATGGGCACAGATACAGATGACGCTGCGGGTGAAGCGTCCGTCGCTCAGGCCGGGCATGGCGATGAGCAGCTGACCGGCCAGGGATCCCGTGGGGTGGGGTGCCCGCTGAACCTTGTGTGCCATGACGCTGATGTGGCGTTGCGGGGTGGCATGCGCAAGCGGGCGCGAATTTCCCCGGAGCGGGTTCTGGGCTAGACAGATCCCGCTCCACCAGCAGCAGAGGAACTGCCATGACCATCAATGTCGGCGACAAGATCCCTTCGGCCAAGCTCATGATGGCCACCGCCGAGGGCCCGAAGGAGGTCACCAGCGAGGAGGTGTTCGGCGGCAAGACCGTCGTGCTGTTCGGGGTGCCGGGCGCCTTCACCCCCACCTGCTCGGCCAAGCACCTGCCGGGCTTCGTGACCCAGGCCGAGGCGCTGAAGGCCAAGGGTGTGGACAGCATCGCCTGCATGGCGGTGAACGACGTCTTCGTGATGGGCGCCTGGGGCAAGAGCCAGGAGGCGGGCGGCAAGGTCGAGATGCTGGCCGATGGCAGCGCCAGCTTCACCAAGGCGCTGGGCCTGGAGTTCGACCTGACGGCGCGCGGCCTGGGCATGCGTTGCCAGCGCTTCGCCCTGGTGGCGAAGGACGGCGTGGTGACGCATGTGGCCGTGGAGGCGCCGGGCGCCTTCGAGGTGAGCAGCGCCGAGGCGGTCCTCGCCGCGCTCTGAGGCGCGTCGGGCGCACCGGCCGGTTCCTTGCGGCGACGCAAGGCCGGCCGGCGTGGCCATGATAGGCTGACGCCTTCCTGGACCCATTCAGAGGGAAGCACGGAAGATGATGTCACGCTCCATGGCGGAAATGGTCCGCCACCAGGATCCGCTGGCGATGCCGCCGGGTGCCACGGTTCAGGAAGCCTGCGAGGCCATGCACAGGCGTCGCGTGGGCGCCGTGCTGGTGGTGGAAGGCGGGATGCTGCGCGGCATATTCACCGGACGCGACGCGGTGAAGGGCTTGGCTCTCGGCCTGGATGCCGCGCACACCGCCCTCGGCCAGGCGATGACGGGCAACCCCGTCACGCTGGGACCCAAGGACCGGGCGATCGACGCGCTGCGCCTGATGAATGACGGCGGGTTCCGCCACCTGCCCGTGGTCGATGGCGGGCGGGTGATGGGGATCGTCTCGCGCTATGACTTCCGTGCGGAGGAGCATGGCCGGATGGACGACGAGACGGGGTTCTTCGAGATCCTGCGCTGAGGCGCCACCCCCGCCCGGATGGGCGGGGGACGCCGGTCAGGGCATCAGCAGGGTGCTGCCGGTGGTGCGCCGCGCCTCCAGGTCGCGATGCGCTTGGCCGGCGTCCTTCAGGGCGTAGCGCTGGCGGATGTTGATCTTGACCGCGCCGGACTGCACCACCGCGAACAGGTCCTTCGCCACCGCCAGCAGATCCTCGCGCTTCGCCGTGTAGGTCGCGAGGGTGGGGCGCGTCAGGTAGAGCGAGCCCTTGGCGGCCAGGATCCCGATGTCCACCGGCGGCACCGGGCCCGAGGCGTTGCCGTAGCTGACCATCATCCCGAGCGGCGCCAGGCTGTCGAGCGAGGCGTTGAAGGTGTCGCGGCCGACGCTGTCATAGACCACGGGAAGCATGGCGCCGCCGGTGATGCGCTTGACCGCGGCGGGCAGGTCCTCGCCGGACATCACGATGTGGTCGGCGCCATGGGCACGGGCGAGCGCGGCCTTTTCCTCGGTGCTGACGGTGCCGATGACGGTGCAGCCCAGGTGCTTCGCCCATTGGCACATGAGCAGCCCGACTCCGCCGGCGGCGGCATGCACCAGGATGGTTTGGCCTGGCTTCACCCGGTAGGTGGTGCGCAGCAGGTATTGCGCCGTCATGCCCTGCAGCATCATGGCGGCGGCTTCCTCGAAGCCGATGGCGTCGGGCAGCTTCACCAGGCGGTCGGCCTTGATGGTGCGGGCCTCGGCATAGGCACCGACCGGCGCGGTGGCATAGGCCACGCGGTCGCCCACGGCGATGTCCTCGACCCCTTCGCCGATCGCCTCCACCACGCCGGCCGCCTCCATGCCGATCGTCGCGGGCAGCGAGGGCAGCTTGTAGAGGCCGGTGCGGAAATAGACGTCGATGAAGTTGAGCCCGATGGCCTTGTGTCGCACCAGCGCCTCGCCCGGCTTGGGCGAGGGCAGCGGGGTCTCCTCCCAGACGAGTTGCTCCGGGCCGCCATGCTCATGGATGCGGACACTGTGGTTCATCGGATCGGAACTCCTGGCGGCGCGAGGGAGCCGTCTTTGTGAAGGGTGCGCGCCTCGTGGGCGAGGAGGAAACGCTTTGTCTGCGGCCCGTCAAGGCCGGAGTAGCCGCCAAGCGCGCCGTCGGCCGCCACGACACGGTGGCATGGGATCAGAACAGGCAGTGGATTCATGCGGTTGGCCTGGCCGATGGCGCGCGGCGCGGAGCCGATGGCGCGGGCGAGTTCGCCGTAGCTGAGGGTCTGGCCGGGCGCGATGAGGGCCAGCGCCGCCCAGACCCGCTGCTGGAAGGGGGTGCCGTGCGGCCGCAGCGGCAGGTCGAAGGCAAGGCTCCGCCCGTCGAAATAATCCTGCAGCTGTGCAGCCGCACGCTTCAGCAGCGTCGTGCCCTCCTGGTCCCGCCCGCGGCCCCAGTCGAGAGCGATGATGGCGCCATCCTCCTCGGTGAGGGTGATGTCGCCAAGCGGCGTGATCAGGGAGAGCTGCGGCATGACCCGCGGATGCAGCACCCGCGAAGGTCGGGCGTCAAGCGGGCGCCCGCAGGCCACATGGACGCGGCCCCTGGGCGGCCGCCACCGGCATGGCTACATGTCCGACCGACGCACGAGGATCATGAGAATGGCCGAGAGTGACCCGCCCCTCTACTATGACGCGCATATCTTCGTCTGCTGCAACCGCCGCCCGGACGGGCACAGGCGCGGAAGCTGCGCGGCCAGCGGCAGTGAGGCGCTGCGGAACTACATGAAGTCGAAGGCCAAGGAGATGGGCCTGGGGCGGGTCCGCGTGAACAGCGCGGAGTGCCTCGACCGCTGCGAGTTCGGCCCGGCCATGGTGATCTATCCCGAGGGGGTCTGGTACCGCGCCGAGACCAATGAAGACATCGACGAAATCCTGCAGGCGCATCTGCGCGACGGCGGGCGGGTGGAGCGGCTGATGCTGACGGAAGCGCATATCCCGCCCGGAAAGGCGTGAGCGGCACGGTCTTCGCCCTCGCCACCGGCGCGGGCCGGGCGGCGATCGCGGTGCTGCGCATCTCGGGTCCAGGGACGGCGGAGATCCTGCGACGCCTTGCCGGCGGCCTGCCGGCGCCGCGACGCGCCAGCCTGCGGCGGCTGCGGCACGGGGGGGCGGCGCTGGACCGCGGCATGGTGCTGTGGTTCCCGGGGCCTGCCTCCTACACGGGGGAGGACAGCGCGGAGCTGCACCTGCACGGCGGCCCGGCCGTGGTT